>NZ_JADMQH010000013.1:0-192207 GCF_015559655.1 Bacteroides sp. 1001136B_160425_E2
GAATCCAGATAATCGGCATATTTCTTCTGAGCTGCATAATATTCTTGCTGACGTTCTTTGAAAAGTTTCTCCAAATAAATACAATCTTCTTTCGCCTTGAAAGTGCGGTAATCTATTATATATTCCTGCAATTTCTTCACTACAGAATCGGCTACGACTGCAGCAACCTTAGGATCCTGAAAAGTTGCAGTAACGGAAGTCATTGAGGTTTTCTTATCCACAGAAGCGGTTATCATTTTCTTCAGAGTCGCAATTTTCTTCGATTCCTTCTTTGAAAGCTCAATTGCGCCCTGACTTGTTTTATCAAAAGATGTAATTTCATCTTCCTCAGTAAACAAGGACTTTAATCCACCAATTACCATTCCAGGAACCCCGATTACATAACTCCACCAGGGAGATGACTCTTCATCTAAATAAGTGTTCAATGTCATTGCTTCATTTTTTGTTACCGGTATCTCCATTGCAGAAAGCTCCAATAAAAAGGGAGTAGAAGAGACAATATCAGCAGACAAGGAAGCATTTAAAGCATCAGTACCGTCACCCATAGTAACCCCACTTCCTAAAAAAGATGCAGCTAGACCAGATAAACCACCACCTTTATCATTACCCATTTCCGGAGAAAGGGTAACTTCAACCGTGTACTGCTTAGGGATACTTATTGCAACAATAATACCAATTATCAATCCGATACCCACTGCTTTATAGATCTTCTTACGAATACCTATAACCTTACGAAGAAGATCCATCAAATCGATTTCAATCTCCTCATCATTATGATTATTATGCAAATGTTTTGTTTCCTTTTCAGATGTTTGTTCCATCAAAGTAGCCATAAATAAAGGTATTCGTTATTTCTTGATTAAATTAGCAATAGAGGCGATCATCATACCCAATGAACTGAAAGAAGTGGCATATCCCAAGATTTCACCCACATTAGTACGTTTCTTCGATCTATTGGGAACGATTATTTCACAACCAGGCTCGATTTGTTTCTTACCGCTACCTTTAACCTTAGTGACTTGACCATTCATATAAACAATAAACTTCTTACTCTTTCTGGCATTATCAGAATAACCACCAGCCTGATTCAAATAATAGTCAATATTCTTACCCGCTATATAAGAAACTGTATTAGGAACCATCACAGCACCATTGATCTTAACCGTATTGGTACTTTTGGGAATAAAGACCACATCACCCTCACGTAAGACAATGTCCGCCGTGCTCCCTGGATTAGCTAAAGCTTTCTCCAAGTCAATGCCAACCGTAAAATGGTCTTCCACACGGACGCCCAAAGAATCCATCATAGCCTCACCCAACTGTCGACTCATCAAACGGATCACATCTCCCATACGTTTCTTCTCACCTTCAGTAGCTACACGAGTCAACTTGGCACCACGTAGGTAAGCGTTTTTAGTAGAACCACCAGCTTTGCGAATCAAATCGGAAAGACGTTCTTCACGGTTGGTCATGGCGTATGAACCTTCGAACAGAATTTCACCTTCAACAACCACATTCTGTTGAGCCTGATAACCCGGACTACGACGTACATAAACCTCATCATAAGGCTGAAGTACAAACCCCGGTGTTCCATCTATCACAAACCCTTCTTTAAGGGAGAATGTATACGTCCGACCGATAGTATCGTTATCCACAGTACTACGAGGATTCTTGATTCTACGCGATACATCCACACGAACAACAGAAGCGGCTTCACGCAATCCCCCTGCCTGAATGATCAAATCTTCAAGGGTCATATTATCAGCATAAGGATAAGAATCCGGTTTGGCTACTTCACCATGGATTACGACATTACCTCTGTCTTCCAAATCATGGATGCTCGGAATATAAAGGATGTCGTTTTTCGTCAGGATGATATTTTGAGAAGTACCATCCATGATGGCTTTAATGTCAACAGGGATAACCTCAGTGGTAAGGTCCTCACGTTGACGATAAAGGACAGCACGGTTCAAGAAAGCATCACCCGTCAAGCCTTGGGCTTCGTTTACCAATTCGCGGACGGTATTCAGTTTACCGTTTAGCTGGTAGATACCGGGACGGTAAACGGCACCACGGATTTCAAGCTTATTAGTGAAGCGGTTAAGGATAGCCTCGGCGGTCACAACATCACCGTTTCGCATTTTATAGACACTATAATCGAGGTCTTTAACTGTGTTTACTTCATACTCCTGTCCGTTCTGGCGTACGACACGCAGTGAACGGGTGTAGGCGTCAGCATCAAATCCACCGGCATAACTGATTAGAGTAGATAAGTTCTCATCCTTCTTCATTTCGAAGCGCATCGGACGTTTCACTTTTCCGTCGATCTTAACCAATACGTCATAGGCGGGAACAATCACGACATCACCTTCCTGCAGACGAATGTCATCCTGAATGTTTCCTTTCATGATGAACTGGTAAACGTCAATCGTGGCGATGTTTTTGCCATTACGTACCAGCTGGACATTGCGAAGGCTACCTATGTCACTCACACCTCCTGCACGGTAAAGTGCATGGAAGACAGTGGCAAAGGAAGAAAGAGAGTAAGTGCCCGGCTGAACTACTTCACCCATTACATTGATCTGAATAGTACGGATACTACCCAAAGTCAGACGGATGTCCGAAGTGGGATCGTTCGCATTATTAAGACCATTATATATCTTGTTTAATGTTTTTTTGAGATAGTCATTAGCTTCAGCAATAGTCAGTCCGTTCAGGTTGACGGGACCTATTTTCTGAATATTGATAGTGCCATCAGGAGAAATCTGTTGGCGGATAGTGTTCTGACTGGCTCCCCAGATGTCGATAATCACTTCGTCACCGGGACCGAGACGGTAATTTAAAGGGGTGGCGATGTTGACACTGGGTTCAAAAGTCAGGTTACGAGTATTGAAGATGTTACGTCCGAAAACCTGATTGCCACGTGCAAGATCTTGGGTACTCGGGTGGTCTTCCAGCATATCGGAAGTGTTTTCCTTCATTTCCTCACGAAGACGAGATTCATTGACATCCGTACCAGTAGCGTTGGAAGCATTGACATTGTTCTGCTGCTCATAAAGCTGCTTCACACGCATAGCCTGTTCCTTAGTCACACCTTTGCGTGCCAGTTCAGAGGCTAACTGCTTTTGTTCTTTCCCTTGTCTAATCCCCTCTTTGACATATTCCAATACTTGAGAATCGCTCATATTTTGAGCTGCCACAGGTGCGGCGCCCAACATCAATAAGAGGATGAGCGCCCCCATTAATTTTTGCATTTTCATTGAGTAATTTGAATTTTTAATTCAATTGATAGTGCTAAACCGGCTCTACACATCCTGCCGGTATATCTACACATGCACATCCTAACATTGTCAATCGGACTGCAACTTTTGATTTCCCATTTATATCTACCAATTCTCCTTCCAGCCCTGCTAATGGCCCTTTTATGACCCTTATTTTTTCTCCCGGCGCTAATGGCGATGTGCTCATACAGATCGTTTCATCCGAATAGTCGAGCATAAATTTGAATCGTAACATTTGTTGGTCGGGAATTACAGCCGGAGTACTCTCCCCACGAAGTACCATGTAACGACTGATAGCGGATAAGGTCAGAACTTCTTTTTGTTCTTGTGGATCAACGTGGACAAAGATCATCATTGGAAGTATGACACGGTCGACAACTTTGCGACGGTCACTCCATTTATGAACTTCTTGTTGAATAGGAAGGAAATTTTCAACGCCCATTTTAGTGAGGCGTTCACTTGTTTTTTTCTCATGATAAATGCGCACAATGGCGACTAACCAGCGTTTAGAGTGCGCTACGCTTCTGCCAATCACATCTGTTGGCAGAACTTCCCGATCGTCATTTTTGCTAATGATCATATATTTTTACCCCACTTTTTCCATTGCTACTTAGGCAATGAAATAATTCCTGCCGCAAAGATAGATAAAATAATAAATAAGAAACAAGAAAAAAATGCTTTCTTTTCTTTTTACCAATCAAAATATGCAGTTAAAGCACGTAGTAAGAATGATTACATCATATAACACAGATATGAACATAAAAAAAAGACTGAATAACTTTTATTGTTAAACAGCCTTTTCTTGTTTTTTAATAAGTTTTCCCGGAATACGAATTACCACTTATAATTGATACCGAAACTAAGCAATTCTTTCAACTGGAAGAAACTATCTCCTTCAGTCGGCTTCGAGCTGTCATCAAAACGGGTATGTATATAGAGCTTGGTAGAAAGATAACGGTTTAATACGAAATTGAACGTATTCTCCCACTCTACACGTGCCCAATGATAGTTGGTCAGGTAATTGAGACGAGACTCTAAAGTCACCGCAGAAATGATAGCCCAATTGAGTGTCGACTGCAACTGGGAACCAAAGTCATTTTTGGAGCATTTTCCTTTGTCTAAGCCAAACTTAGTTTCATCCACTTCAGAATTACCAATATAACGCAAGTTGTAAGTCAACGGCGCCATAAACACGGAAAGATTAAATTTCTTCTTACTCAACTTATAATCCATACCGACACTGACCGCCAAATCTGCCGGAGACAAGAAAGACGAAACCAATTCTTCACTGTTAGCTTTATATCCGTTGAAGAACTGTGTTTTAAACTCGGAAGAAATGGTATAATACCAATTCTTGAAAGCTCTCAAACCTAATTTATTATATATGCGGAATTGGTCGGTGTTAAAAAGGTATTTATGATATTCATCTGACGGAGTGGAGGTCATACCCACTTTAGCTTCCAACTGGTTCTCAAACAAGACCTTTTCATTGTCATTATAATTGGCAAAAATCTGGAAAGTGGCCAATCCGGAGAAGTTACTTTCACCTCCTTTATACCAGTTATCCGAAAGGTGGTTCTGACTGATCTGCAACGATCCGTTACCTCCGGTCACCCACCAGTTTGGTCGACTAATCTTCATATTGGCCTTTCCAACATTATCATCCATATTTTCCGGTTGGAACAGATGAATAACGTTTGCTCTGGGAGATATTTTCGGTTTCACATCATGGCGGAACACATCACGACTCATGATACGGTCTTCTGTAGTGACAACCAAATTTGGACATGCTAAATAAAGATCCATCAATGCACTATTCACTATTTTCCCGGCACGTTGGGTCTTGGTAAATGCCAGGGTATCATAAGGCAGAAGTTCTTGCGTCAGCCGAGGAGTGGTATCCAACTGCATGGGTTTCCATTCCAACTTCGAATATTGTGCCATCGGAGCATAATAATACGCCAATGGTGTGAACAGACGGAAATAATCGGGATCAGACGGAATATAACGTGGCGGCACAGACAGGTCGTTCAAATAATCTAATTGCGCGACATACTTATTATATAAATAAGAAACGGTATCCAGTTTCGGAGTCGGCCCCGACATATTAAGTTTAAGCATCAAATATTTCTGAAGCTCCGCCGAAAGCGTATCTGCTCTCACGACTCTGGCTTTTGCCACAACTGTTGAGGATTTGACCGTTTTAGTAGGTTTGCTCACTTCAGGAACAGACTGCAAAGAGTCAGTCGGAAGTGAAGAGGGTTCGACAGATTCCTGCGCAAAAAGCGATAACGATAAGATTGACAGGATAAACGCTGAACATAAAGTAGTAATTCTCATCATATTTGTCTATGGTTTAGGCTGCAAAGCTACATTATTTTGTTTAGAAATCATAGGATTCTTTTAAAATTGCATTTTTTAATAAAATTGTGGAGACGAAAGACTGTAATCTTCCTCTTTTTTTTATAATTTTGCGGTTTTTAAGTTCGTAAGAATACTACTAAGTAAACAATTATTAAAACAGTTATAGCTGTGGGAGAAACAAAGTATATTTTCGTCACCGGTGGTGTTGCCTCTTCTTTAGGAAAAGGGATCATTTCATCATCCATCGGTAAGTTGCTGCAAGCAAGAGGTTATAATGTAACCATCCAGAAGTTTGACCCGTATATCAACATCGACCCGGGAACATTGAATCCTTATGAGCACGGAGAGTGCTATGTAACCGTAGACGGACACGAAGCCGACCTCGACTTGGGACACTATGAGCGATTCCTAGGTATACAAACGACAAAGGCGAACAACATTACTACGGGACGTATCTACAAAAGCGTCATTGACAAAGAACGTCGTGGAGATTATCTGGGTAAAACGATCCAAGTGATTCCTCACATCACAGACGAGATCAAACGGAATGTAAAACTACTTGGTAATAAATACAAGTTTGATTTTGTGATTACTGAAATCGGTGGTACGGTAGGTGACATCGAGTCACTCCCCTACCTCGAAAGTATCCGTCAGTTGAAATGGGAACTCGGCAAGAACGCTCTTTGCGTACACTTGACTTATGTTCCTTACCTTGCTGCTGCCGGAGAATTGAAAACAAAACCTACGCAACATTCTGTAAAGGAACTCCAAAGTGTGGGTATTCAGCCGGATGTACTGGTTCTGCGTGCCGAGCATCCGCTAAGTGACGGACTGCGTAAGAAAGTGGCACAATTTTGTAATGTAGACGATAAAGCCGTTGTGCAGTCTATTGACGCGGAAACAATTTACGAAGTACCTATCCTGATGCAGGCGCAAGGACTGGACAGCACTATCCTCGAAAAGATGGGACTGCCGGTAGGAGAAACTCCGGGACTCGGCCCATGGCGTAAATTCCTGGAACGCCGTCACGCTGCAGAAACCAAAGAGCCTATCAATATTGCGCTGGTTGGAAAATATGACTTACAGGATGCTTATAAGTCTATCCGTGAAGCTTTATCGCAGGCAGGTACTTACAATGACCGCAAAGTGGAAGTTCATTTCGTAAACAGTGAGAAACTGACTGATGAAAATGTATGTGAAGCTCTGAAGGGTATGTCGGGCGTAATGATCGGTCCGGGATTTGGCCAACGGGGTATTGACGGCAAGTTTGTTGCTATCAAATATACACGTACGCATGACATCCCGACTTTCGGTATTTGCCTGGGTATGCAATGTATCGCCATCGAATTTGCACGTAACGTACTGGGATACGCTGATGCCAACTCACGTGAAATGGATGAAAAGACCCCGCACAACGTGATTGATATCATGGAAGAACAGAAAGCAATCACCAACATGGGTGGTACGATGCGTCTGGGTGCCTACGAATGTGTATTGCAGAAAGGTTCGAAAGCATATCAGGCTTACGGACAAGAACATATTCAGGAACGTCACCGTCATCGCTATGAGTTCAACAATGATTATAAAGACCGATATGAAGCTGCCGGCATGAAATGCGTAGGTATCAACCCGGAATCGGATCTGGTAGAAATCGTTGAAATCCCGGCATTGAAATGGTTTGTCGGTACACAGTTCCATCCGGAATATGGCAGTACGGTACTGAACCCTCATCCGTTGTTCGTGGCATTCGTGAAAGCTGCCATCGAAAACGAAAAAACAATGGTGAAAGACTAACGATACGCGGTAAACAACCGGTAGTTTGTAATTTTATAATTTGTAATTAAAATAAGAATGGATAAAAACACCATCACAGGTCTCGTTCTAATAGGCATATTATTGGTAGGATTCAGTTTTTTGAGCCGTCCAAGCGAGGAACAGATAGCTGCACAAAAAAGATACTATGACTCTATTGCCGTAGTACAGCAGCAGGAAGAAGCGCTGAAGGCAAAAACGGAAGCTGCGCTGGCTAACAGCCAAAAAGAGGTTGCATCGGCTGCCGATTCTTCTGCTTTGTTTTTCAATGCCTTGCATGGGACCGATTCTAAAATCAGCATCCAGAATAATGTAGCGGAAATTACTTTCGCAACAAAAGGCGGACGTGTCTATTCAGCCATGCTGAAGGATTATATGGCACAGGACAAAAAAACGCCGATTATGTTGTTCGACGGTGACGATGCTTCGATGAACTTCAACTTCTACAACAAAGCAGGAGCCATCCAGACCAAAGATTATTTCTTTGAAGCTGTAAACAAAACGGACAGTAGTGTTACCATGCGTCTGGCTACGGATAGCGCAAGCTATATCGATTTCATCTATACGCTGAAACCGGATAGCTATCTGATGAACTTTGAAATCAAAGCGACAGGTATGGAAGACAAGTTGGCAAGTACTAAGTATGTGGACATCGACTGGTCACAGCGCGCCCGCCAACTGGAAAAAGGATTCACCTATGAGAACCGTCTGTCGGAACTGACTTATAAAGTAACAGGTGACAATGTAGACAACTTATCTGCTGCCAAAGACGACAGCCAGGATTTGCCGGGACGCATCGACTGGATAGCTTTCAAGAATCAGTTCTTCTCTTCTGTATTTATTGCTGAACAGGATTTTGAAAAGGTTTCTGTAAAGTCAAGAATGGAACAACAAGGAAGCGGATATATCAAGGATTATTCTGCTGAAATGAATACTTTCTTTGACCCGTCAGGCAAGGAACCGACAGAAATGTATTTCTATTTCGGTCCGAATCACTTTAAGACACTGAAAGCGTTGGATAAAGGCCGCGACGAGAAATGGGAACTTCACAGACTGGTTTACTTGGGTTGGCCGTTGATTCGCTGGATTAACCAGTTTATCACAATCAACGTATTCGACTGGTTATCCGGTTGGGGATTGAGCATGGGTATCGTACTGTTGATTCTGACAATTATGGTGAAAGTGCTGGTTTATCCGGCTACCTGGAAAACATATATGTCTTCTGCCAAGATGCGTGTATTGAAACCGAAAATCGACGAAATCAACAAGAAATATCCGAAGCAGGAAGATGCAATGAAGAAACAACAGGAGGTAATGGGTCTTTACAGCCAGTATGGGGTAAGCCCGATGGGTGGCTGTCTGCCGATGTTATTGCAGTTCCCTATCCTGATGGCTTTGTTTATGTTCGTGCCGAGTGCTATCGAGCTGCGTCAACAGAGTTTCTTGTGGGCGGACGATCTTTCTACTTATGACGCGTTCATCACATTCCCGTTCCATATTCCGTTCTTGGGCAACCACCTTAGCTTGTTCTGCTTGCTGATGACGGCAACCAACATCTTGAACACGAAGTACACGATGTCTATGCAGGATACTGGAGCACAACCACAAATGGCGGCTATGAAATGGATGATGTATCTGATGCCGATTATGTTCTTGTTTGTCTTGAACGACTATCCGTCAGGTTTGAACTATTACTATTTCGTGTCAACACTGATTAGCGTGGGTACTATGATTCTGCTTCGTAAAACGACTGACGAAACTAAATTGTTGGCTATTCTTGAAGCGAAAAAGAAGGACCCGAAACAAATGAAAAAGACCGGTTTTGCTGCTCGCTTGGAAGCGATGCAAAAGCAACAAGAGCTACTGCAACAGCAAAGACAGAATAAAAAATAAGGAATTATTCCTGAATCATATTCTAAGAAAGCCGGACACCCTATTTTGGTTGCCCGGCTTTCTTTCTCTAAAAAAATAAAATAGGATGAAAACTAAATATTCTTATAAACAAATCTGGACGATTACCTACCCTATCCTGATCAGTCTGATTATGGAGCAAATGATCGGCATGACGGACACGGCCTTTCTGGGACGTGTGGGAGAAATCGAGCTGGGTGCTTCTGCTATCGCAGGAGTATACTATCTTGCCATCTTTATGATGGCATTCGGCTTCAGCATTGGTGCGCAGATATTAATTGCCCGCCGCAACGGAGAAGGAAACTACAAGGAAATCGGACCGATTTTCTATCAGGGCATTTATTTCCTGCTTGCCATGGCAGTGATTTTATTCACGTTCTCCATCGTATTTTCACCACATATCTTAAAGAATATCATATCGTCTCCTCACATTTACGATGCAGCCGAAAGTTATATTCACTGGCGTGTGTACGGTTTCTTCTTCTCTTTTATCATGGTCATGTTCCGCGCCTTCTTTGTAGGTACGACACAAACCAAAACACTGACACTGAACTCTATTGTGATGGTGCTTTCAAACGTAGTATTCAACTATATCCTGATCTTCGGTAAATTCGGTTTCCCGCAACTGGGAATTGCCGGCGCTGCCATCGGTTCGTCACTGGCTGAAATGGTATCGGTGATTTTCTTTACCATCTATACCTGGAAACGGATTGACTGCAAGAAATATGCATTGAACATATTGCCCAAATTCCATGGAAAAACACTGAAACGCATACTGAATGTTTCTGTGTGGACAATGATTCAGAATTTCGTTTCTTTATCCACTTGGTTCATGTTCTTCCTGTTTGTGGAACATTTGGGAGAGCGGTCATTAGCGATTGCCAATATCATCCGCAACGTGTCGGGGATACCGTTTATGATTGCAATGGCATTTGCTTCCACCTGCGGTTCACTGGTAAGTAACCTGATCGGTGCAGGCGAACAGGATTGTGTACGGGGAACTATCAAGCAACATATCCGTATCGGATATATCTTTGTATTGCCGATCCTGGCGTTTTTCTGCTTATTCCCGGATCTGATTCTGCGCATTTATACAGACATCCCGGATCTAAGAGCGGCATCCGTACCTTCACTGTGGGTACTGTGTTCTGCCTATCTGGTGCTGGTGCCTGCCAATGTTTATTTCCAATCGGTATCAGGTACGGGAAATACGCGGACTGCATTGGCTATGGAACTTTGTGTACTGGCTATCTATGTCACATACTCTGCATATTTCATCATGTATCTGCGAATGGATGTCGCATTTGCCTGGACAACGGAATGTGTGTACGGTACCTTTATACTGTTGTTCTGCTACTGGTATATGAAGAAAGGAGACTGGCAGAAAAAGAAGATTTAAGAATTTATTCCTTTATGAACCATTATGAACTTGATTTAAATAGGACAACCTCCTACCTTTGTATCAAACATTAAAAAACTAATCATTATGAAATTGCATCTATTAGGGGGAAGTTGTCTTTTGGCACTATTAAGTGCTTGTTCGGCAGGGGAAGAGGAGCAAACAAAGATACCTGAAGTACCTGTAAAACAGATTCCCATCACATTGAATTGTGTAGCAAGTAATGTAAGTATCAACGCAAAAGAAAGCGTTCATACTCGCGTCACTGACTGGGGCTATGAGAGCCAGGACAAAATCGGATTGTATGTCGTGAACTACAACGGCACAACACCGGGAACATTGCAAAACAACGGCAATCATGTGAATAACATGAGATTCACGTATGGCAGCGACGGTACATGGACACCGGACAAAGAAATCTTTTGGAAAGATGAAAACACCAAGGCGGATTTCTACTGTTATTTTCCGTATGCTACACTTTCGGACATTTCCGCACATTCTTTCTCAGTGAAAGAAGATCAGTCTACTGAACAGGCTTACAAGGCAAGTGAATTCCTGTACGGCAAGACTTCGGGAGTGGCACCTACGGAAGATGCTGTCAGCATTACGACCAGGCATATTTTCAGTTGTGCAGTTATCAACGTGAAGGCAGGCAACGGATTCACAGACGAAATTCTGGCACAATCGACCATAAGCGTAAAGATGAACGGAATAAAGACCGGAGCAACTGTCAACCTCACCAACGGCACAGCTACGGCAACGGGAACAGGCAAAACAATTCTTCCGCTCGAAAATGGAAATAACCGTTCGTACAAAGCGCTGGTTGTACCTCAAACAGCTTCGGGAGATAATTTCATCACCGTCAATATTGATGGCAGAGACTTCAATCTCAACAAGGAATTTACTTTCGTCGGAGGAAAAAGGCATACTTTCTCCGTAACCGTGAGCAAGACTAGCAATGGTATTAATGTCGGCATTGGGGCTTGGGAAGATGACGATATAGATAATGGTGGCGTAGCCGAATAAAATAGACAGACGTATGAGAAGAGAATGGCATAAATATATAGTATTCAGTGCTGTATCGGCATTGGTGCTTATGTCGTGCAACGACAATGAAATAACGGAAGGCGTCTCACGGAGACAGGATTCGAATGTCATATCCCTGTCGGGAGAAATAGATCAGGTGGCAGTGACCCGTGTCAATGACAATGGTTTCTGCGATGGCGACATCATGGGCGTATATATCGTTGACTATAACGGGAACACACCGGGAACATTGGCAAACAACGGTAACCGGGGAACGAATGTTCCGCACACTTTTGATGAAGCGGCCTATAAGTGGAACTCTGCCTACGACGTCTACTGGAAGGACGACCGGACACATGTTGATATCTATGGGTATTACCCGTACGGCACGCCAACGGATGTAAATGCATATACATTTGAAGTACAAAAAGATCAAACGAAAAATAATGGGGATGAAATGGGAAGTTACGAAGCAAGTGACTTCCTTTGGGGAAAGGCAGCGGACGTAGCACCTACGGAAAAAGTAATCCGACTGCCATTGCGGCACAAGATGAGTAATGCCCGCATTACCTTGAAAGAGGGCGAGGGATTCGCCGAAGGAGCATGGATAGAACTGGAGAAACAAGTACTGGTTCTGAACACCAAGCGTAGTTCGGTGATTGACCTCGCCACGGGTAATGTGACTGCTACAGGCGAAGTTGCCAAGACAGGGACTATCCCATTCTGTAAAGACAATGAATTCCGCGCCATTGTGGTTCCACAGACTGTGGAAGCTGGAAAAGTGCTTTTCAGTATTACGGTAGATGGAATGCCTTACACATTTAAGAAGGAAGAAGCATTCACGTACATAGCCGGGAAGATGCACAATTTCACTATTCAGGTGAATAAGAAGGAAGCAAGCGGACAGTATGAGTTTAAACTCATTGATGAGTCTATTACTGCATGGGAAAATGATATGGCTTCGCATGAAGCTACCGCCAAGGAGTATATTGTGATTAATGTGGAAAAGGCGGGGACGTTGAAGGAGTGTATCACGGCGGCGAATAAGGATTATACGAAGTTGCAGAATTTGAAGATTACGGGAGAATTAAATCCTAGTGATTTCTATTTCATGAGGGATGAAATGTCATCATTACAAGCTTTAAATTTGAAAGAAATAAAAATCAAGGGAGAAAAAATGACTGTAAATGATGGTTGGAATACATGCATATGCCAAGACGACCAAATCCCTCACTTTGCCTTTTCACAAAGAGGTAATAAAAACAAAAAGTTAGTTCGCCTTGTTCTGCCGGATAAACTTACTTCTATTGGAGTACGTTCTTTCTATCATTGCGAATATTTATCTGGTTCGCTTATCATTCCGGAGGGAGTGGTAGATATACAACAAGGAGCTTTTACCGGATGTAAATCCTTCAATGGTTCCTTATCATTACCTACAACATTAAAGTACATCGGTAATAATGGTGGAGAAGACATTGATTATTCTTGCGGAGTATTTTCAAAGTGCGGTTTTGTTTGTGAACTTACAATCCCTGACAATGTGGAAATAATCAGAGGATATGCTTTTGAAGGTTGTAAAGGATTATATGGTAACTTAAAACTTCCTTCAAAATTAAAAAAATTAGGAGAGTGTGCTTTTATAGGTTGTAATAATCTAACAGGTTCTTTATCTATTCCACAAGGAATAGTAGATATCCCTACTCAATCTTTTAGCGGTTGTAGTTTTGATGGTATGCTAAATTTACATGATGGAATAGCAACAATTGGGGAATACGCTTTTGAGGGTTGTCATTTCAAAGGAGAGCTTAATCTGCCTAAAAATTTAGTCATCCTCAATGATAATGTGTTCAATGGTTGTGATTTCTCTGGTGAGCTTAAACTTCCACAAGAACTAACAACCATCGGTGAAAATGCCTTCAAAAACAACTGGCGTCTTACGGGTATCCTCGAAATACCGGAAAATGTACAAAGCATCGGCGCAGGAGCATTTGCCAACTGCCGTAGCCTAGAAGGAGTGGTCTTCCCTGAAGGATTGGAGAATATTCGTTGGGAATCTGTATGGGGCGACGAAGGCGGCTCGTTCTCTAACTGTTTCGGCATCGGCTCCATCGTCTGCAAAGGAACCATCCCACCCTATGTACAAACAGGAGCTTTCAACGGTGTAGCTAAAGATAACTTCACTCTCGAAGTTCCCGAATCCGCCATCACCGATTACCAAACCGCAGTAGGTTGGAGCGACTTCAAACGTATCTCTGCCCACCGCGAACTGGTCTGCCGTCCTTCTATCGCCAATGCCATCAATACCCGATGCACACGCCGACTGGTATTGAACGCCGAAGGAGATTGGGAAGTAGAAAGCATGCCCGACTGGTGCAGTCTGTCACAAAACAGCGGCTCAAAGAAAACGGAACTGACCTTGACCATCAACGAAATGACCAAAGGCACTACCCAAGGACGTACCGGTGAAATCGTATTCAGACTGAAAGACAAGGATTATACTACTAAATGTTCCGTCTCTCAATATGACTATGAGTACGGCGAAGATGAAATCATTACTTTACAAAAGGCTACCAAGGGAAACAATGGAGGTATCAACCTCGTATTCCTAGGTGATGGATACAATGCGAAAGACATCTCCGAAGGCGAATACATGAAAGCCATGAGGGAGCAGGTAGATAACTTCTTCGGTATCGAGCCATACAAAACTTATCGTGATTATTTCAACATATATACCGCCATCGCTGTTTCTCCCGAAACCGGAATTGGTACTATCAATACCATCCGTTACGCCAAGTTTGAGACGACCTATACAGGCGGTGTAGGACTAAAATGCGATTATGACGCTGTGTTCAATTACGCACTGCGCATACCTACAGTGACAAAAGCAAATCTGAACCAAAGTTTGATTATCATCACCCCCAACTCTACCGACTACGGTGGCATTTGCCAGATGTGGGACGACGGTTCTGCCATTGCCTTCTGCCCGAGAAGTACCTATGGTTATCCACTTGACACACGCGGAGTGATTCAACATGAAGCCGGCGGACACGGATTTGGTAAACTGGGCGATGAATATATCTACCATAACGAATTCATTGATTTCTGTACATGTACTTGCTGCGGACACACATTCGAATTTAACTGTGCCAAAGCCTTGGGCTGGTATGACAACCTCTCACTGACAGGCAAAATGCACGAAGTGCCCTGGAGCCATCTGATATTTGACGAACGTTACAGTGACCGGGTAGATATCTACGAAGGTGGATTCATGCACAACCGCGGCGTATTCCGTTCAGAACTGAACAGCTGTATGAACAATGATATTCCGTATTACAGCGCCATCAGCCGCGAGTCTATTGTGAAACGCATCAAGAAGTATGCAGGTGAAGAGTATTCGTTCGAAGATTTTGTGAAGAATGATAAGGGAGATGCGGGATCCATCACACGCGCCATGAATGTTCCGTATGCAGGAAGCCGCGTACATACGTTCCAATATCCGCCCAAAATTCATAAAGGCAGCCCACTAAAATAGTCGAAAGGAGGCTATACATTGAATAGAAAGTAAAGAAGTCAAAAAAAATAGCAGGATTCAATTCCTGCTATCACAAAAAGACTTTGAGGAAAAAACTTTGAAAGAAAAAGACTCGAAGAAAGATATTCAAAAGAAAGAAACTCAAAAAAGGAAAAAGAACATGAAACCAACGATTCATACCATCTATACGGCTTGCATCTGCCTGCTCTCCAGCATGGCGATGGTAAGCTGCGGACAGGAAGAAACGGCAGGCAGTAAGGAGACGGAACGGAACGACGTGATGCAGTTCCGAATTGCGCATCCTTCACAGCAACAAGCTGCTCCTGCCAGCCGCGCCACGGAAACAGACTTCGAAACAAATGACCGCATCGGTCTGTTTGTCTGCGGAGAAAATGAACCTCTGCAAGTGGGAGGAAACTACGTGAACAATGCTTCACTGACCTACAACGGAACGACATGGACTCCCGCCCGCCCTATCTACTGGAACGACGGTAGTTATGACGTATACGCCTACTATCCCTTCTCCTCTCCCATCTTGTCGACAGACGAAATGGAATTCCGCGTGGCAACCGACCAAAGCGCAACAGGCACAGCCGACGCATTGGGAGGCTACGAAGCCAGCGATTTCCTATGGGCATCAGCAAAGAAACAGACTGCCGGCAATGATGCCGTGGCACTGAAATTCAAGCATTGCATGAGCAAACTTACCGTGCGCCTTATCAAAGGCGAAGACTACGAAGGCGATGAACTACCGCAGGATGCCGAAGTGTTCATTCACAACACCGTACCCAATGCTACCATCGACCTTGCTGCAGGGATAGCTACCAAAACACTCTACGGTACGGAAGCCACACTGAAAGCAAAGGCAGCAGGAAACAACAGATACACCGCTATCGTCGTTCCGCAGCGAATCACCAACCGCCGTCCGCTGGTAGAGGTAGTGATGAGAGGCGTGTCATATCTTATGGAAAGTTCATTCGTCTTCAAGTCGGGAATGCATCATATTGTATCACTGACCATCACGAAAAACCCTGAACAAGTGAAGATTGAAATTGGCGGTGAAATTGAAAATTGGGAAACAACAGAAGAATCATAATTTAGGTTTCACCACGAATTACACGGATTTTCACAGATTAAATAGTTTTCTATAGGTTGGATATAGTACATTCATCCGCATAGATTCCCCTTCTTCCAAAAAGAAGGGGGGCTGGAGGGCAGAGTGATAAACACGGCAATTAACTGGTTCACAATTGTATATAAATTTATGTATTCACTTACCACCTCCCTCTACAAATACTCCTCCTTCTTGAAGGAGGAGTATTTAGTTACTATCGGCTTTTCCCTCCAATCATGTGGAATATAGATTAATCTGTGGAAATCTGTGCAATCTGTGGTGAATTTTCTTGTAATATGTTTATATTTGCAACAGGGGTTTTAAAAGTTAACTATCAATGAACGACAAACTGAAGTATATTGTCACTTCTATCCTTCTTTCAAGCCTGTTTGCAGTGTTATATACCGGATGCAAATCGGACAGTATAGAAATCAACGCACTGCCTTTTCAGGAAAACGAAGGAGACAACTGGGGACTTATCTCCACCAGCGGAAAGATTGAAATCCCTTCCGGAAGCTTCACTCGCCAACCGTCAGCAGTGGTCAATGGAATGTTCAGTCTGCCGGACGAAAAAGGATATTATCAACTCTACGAATTAAAACATCCGACACACCCCACCAGTGCAAGGCGATTTGCGCAAATCGGACATTTCTTTGAAGACGTCACACTGGCACAGGAGTTTCCAGACTCCCCTATCCTCATCATCGACCGGAAAGGACAAAGCATCAACAATATAGGAATAAGCCTGCATTACGACATCGTATTGGCACATAACTTTGCCGAAGGCAGAGCTTTGTTCTGCACCCGAAAAGGGAAGTACGGCTATATGGATACTCGAGGGAACATCCTCATCCCACCCATATATGATCAAGCGTATGACTTCCACGAAGGCTTGGCACTGACAGGCAACACGAATGATAAGGGTGAGACCAGCTACCAACTTATCGACCTGTCCGGAAACGTACGCATTCAAATTCAAGATACGCCTGCCCTACTTGACCCACAACCGGCATGCGGACTGATAAAATACAATAACTGTCAAAGCGGGCAATGTTGCTATCTAAGCACCACAGGAAAGGAAGGAATCTTCCTGCCGGACAGCATCCGCGAAGCCTTTCGCTTCCGTCACAATGCCGCCATTATCCATACCGACCACGGCGCAGGGCTCATCGACCGCGAAGGGAAATTGCTAATTGCTCCCACATACGAAGAAGGATTCATCGTTGGCAACGACCGCGTGTGTCTACGCATCGGCAACGAATGGCAGCTCACCGACTTCGAAGGGAACAGTTTAGGAGAAGCAAAAAAGAGCTACGAACGAATATCAATTTTCTACCCTTCGGAACTTGCCATCGTCCGTTCCGGAACTCAATGCCGATGGATGAACCGACAAGGAAAGCCTGCCGACAACCGGACATACCACTGTATCGCTGAAGATCCTTCCGCATTACAACTTGTCCCACAAGTCTTCGTCCGAAGAAATACAAAGACAAAAAACGAAGAAAACAGTTCTGTGAATAGATCGGAAAAAACGGAAACTGTTTCCGCTCCATCATCAGCAATGATTTCCTCTTCACCATCAACTATGACTTCGTCATCGGAAAAGAACTCCCAAAGCAACGAGCCATCCGCAGGAAACCCACACACCACCTGCATCATCAGCAGTGATGAATGGAAGAACATCGGAAAACAAAATCCGTTCTATGCCGAAGCAAGGAAAATACTATCCGGAAAACTAGCCGAAACGGATGCGGAAAACAGACAAGTGATACTCAACTATGTGGAACATCTGCGCACATCGTACACCACCAAGGATATCGACTTCCTGACGCAACTGTTCAGCGAAGAAGCACTGATTATCGTCGGCAAAGTCATCCGCAGTACTCCCCGGACAGACGGGAAATACCTGCCACAACACCAAGTGGAATATAACATCAAAAGCAAACATACCTATCTGGAACGCCTGAAAGTATTGTTCAAACAGAACAAAGAAATCAATCTGCAGTTCAGTGACTTCAAAATAATGCGGCACCCCACACAAGAGGGGTTATACGGAGTCACGCTACGCCAAAAATACAGCTCCGATCTCTATTCGGACGACGGTTATCTGTTCTTGCTGTGGGACTTCAGAGATGAAGCCACCCCGTTAATCCATGTACGCACGTGGCAACCCCGTATGCTAGACGACCGGACGCCACTGCCGGAAGAAGAGATTTTCAACATACGTAATTTCAATCTGCAATGAACGTTTCTATATTAACTCCCGACACAGGAAAAAAACTGTCGAATGCGAAAAGGTACGTGTTAACAGCCGTCGTGCTTCTTATCTTTTCAGCTATGCACGCACAACAGTTTTCCGTACAAAGTTTCCGGCAACTGCCCAATGATATCAGTGCTTATATTCAGCCTGTGAAGGACCTGAACGATGAAGCCTGTGCACTCATCAAAATAGTGGGTAGCCGCGATTTCGCGTTCTCCACTCCCCTGGGAGTGGTGAAAAGGAAAAATGATGTCGGAGAGACGTGGATATACGTCCCACACGGCACTACGCAAATTACTATCAAGCACCCGCAATGGGGAGTGCTCCGTGATTATCGCTTCCCTTCTCCTTTAGAGTCGCGCCTGACCTACGAACTGGTGCTGAATGCTCCTGCCACCATGCCCCGGAGAAGAATCCCCCCGATGGAGAACACCGCCGTCAGTTATCCGCGCACGTACAAACTGACTGTGCAACAGCTTCCCGTACCTGAATGGCGACGTCCCCGACGACCGAAAGAGAAAGCCACATGGTTGATTATGCCGAGCATCGGACTTCATCGTCAGGAAGCGACAAGCGGTATACGTCTTGCCTGGATGCGGCGGCATGGAATATACCTGCATGCATTGAGCGACTTCCGCACCACCCCCGATACCAACGGACAAGAATGTGACAAGAACGGACTACTACCCGGCAGCGTACTTCCACCCTACTACACCGGAAAGAGCGAAAGGTCATACTACGCACTCACCGCAGGAGGGATACATCACATCGTCGGTAACTTCTGCCTTTATGAAGGTATCGGCTACGGAGCACGCACTGTTGTCTGGCAAACGGACGAAGGAACTCACCTGCGCAACAGCGATTATTCATCCCAAGGACTCACCGCTGAAGCAGGTGTCATGCTCCGACTACAAAGGCTTGCCTTTTCCGCCGGCGCCATCACCACAGGCGGGAGATACTGGATGGTGAACCTCGGACTGGGTATTCGTTTATGACCGCCTTCTTTAGTAAGAATGTAGAATTGCACAAAAGACATACCGATTGAAATATGCATACAAGAATCATTTGTTTCCTGACTCTCTTCGCTTGTTGCCTGCTCTCAACAGGATGCAGTGACGAGAACCGCCCTAATAATCCGGCACCGGAAATCATCCTGCACGAAGCACAGGACATCACCCGCACAAGCGCCCGTCTCACCGGTACAGTGAATGTCCCGCCCCATAGCCATACCGACCGTTACCGTTTCCGCTACGGCACTTCACCGGATATGGCAAAAAGTGAAGAATATTTCCAGCCAAATGGTCTTGTCACTACCGAACTACAAAACCTGACACCGGGAACCACCTATTATTACTGTCTGGAAGCAGGAAACGAAATGTATATGCGGCAAAGTCCCACCTATCATTTCACCACTTTTCCCAACGAACGTCCCCGGATAGAACCCATCACCTTTCTGGGACAAGGCCCCATCAGTATCATTCTGTTATGTGCTGTCACGGACGACGGCGGCGACCCTGTGACATCCTGCGGCTTCCGTTATGTTTCCGCCGATGGACAAGAGCTGGAAACAAACGCATTCCTGACAACCGACAATCAATGGCGACTTCACATCAACCACTTGAAAAAGTACACCCAATATACAGTGAAGGCTTTTGCCGAAAATAGAAATGGAAGAACTTACAGCGAACCATACCATTTTTGCACCAGTGATGCAGTAAACCTCATCAATGCAGGCATGCTGCCCGAAATTATCGGAGAGGACGGCAAAGACGACTACACACAACTGAGTATCACAGGTCCGCTGAACGGGACAGACCTCCGATTCATCCGAGAAATGTGTGGAAAAGACATACATGGCAACCAGACACAGGGACAGTTGCAGAAGTTGGATTTGACGGATGCACTCATCATCGCAGGCGGATTGTCTTACGATGAATCGCGGTATACAACAGAACATACGATCGGCAACGGAATGTTCGGTGAACTGGATATACTGACGGAAATCAAACTTCCGGAAAATACGTTGGTGATTGAACAGAATGCCTTCCGCAACTGCACGTCACTGACAGCACTTTCCATTCCGGGAAGTACAAAGGAACTGACTCCTTCCAGCGGATGCCGCCATCTCGAACACCTGTCCGTGATTACAGGAAATTCTGAATATAGCAGCATAGACGGGGTGGTGTACAGCAAAAACGGTGAAGCACTTGTGTGGTTTCCCGAAGGAATGGAGAAAGATGAGCTACGTCTCTCTCCCACTCTGAAGAGTATCGGAGAATACGCATTACAAAAATGCAAAATCCGGTCTATCATATTGCCCGGTTCAGTTACAAGTATCGGAAAGCTGGCTTTCTATGCTTCCGAAATTGAATCGATCGTACTGCCGGACGGATTGCGAAGTGTGTCGCTCGGGATATTCCAGCAATGCCAAAATCTCACGACTGTCACACTGGGTAGTGCCTGTGAAACTCTCTCGGATTATTGTTTCGACGGATGCCCGCTCCAGCATTTATACGTAAATGCAGTCATTCCTCCCGTCTGCCAATCGAACACGTTCAGCGGAACAGGAAACATCTTTGCCGACTGTATCCTACATGTCCCTGCGGAGAGCTTGCCGATATACAGAAACCACTCTACATGGAAACTGTTTCAACACATTGAAATTATCAAAGCTACAAGTAAATGAATGTCACCCTTGCACACCACATCAGTTTCCCCTGATGGCACTGTTGTTCCCTACTGATGAAACACCAGTTCCCCGCACATGAAACGTTCTTTTGTATGGGATCTTAACGTTGTCGGACCAGCGACTTAATCTGCTTTAACTGGCGTTCCGCCTCTTGTTGCAGCCCTTCCCACCGGCACTTATAAGCTGCAGACTCTCGCAACTCGGGCAATGGATATTCAGCATCCAGCGCAGCTTTCAATTGCTGCATCAATTGCAGGCTATCTGCCTTCCAATTACGTTCGTCCGCTAATGAATCGACAGCATGTATCATTCGCATCCGTTCAGATGCAAGCAGGCGAAAGCAATTCTCGCTACAAACCTGATTTCCGTAAACAGGATAAAAAGAGGGAGAAGAAGAGAAAGAGCCCGGTAACAGGTCACCTGCAACAACATAAACACCTACACAGACTGCCCCTGCCAACACTGCAGCAACCATCCCCGCATAAAATCTTTTCCTGCGAGGCACAATAACGGCGTCGGCCACCTCCACAACAGACGCATAACGCTTCTCCCGCTTCCGGCGGGTACACTTGCGCGAAACAGCTGCCAGATGTTTGTCTTTCAATGCAGTAGCCATCTCACCTATAATTACCCCAAGAGAATAAATATCAGCACGCAAATCCAACGGCACATCCGGTTGCAACACCTCGGGAGCAAGATAATAACGTGTGCCGGCAGGAAGCTTCAACACATCGTAATCATCACAATCGGAAAGGCTGAAATCAATCAGTTTCACATTGTTACCATTGTGTGTAATCAGAATATTGTCCGGCTTTAAATCACGGTGGACAATCTGCTTGCTATGGATATATTGCAAGGCACTGCACAGTTCGTTGATAATCTTAATCGCCACCGAGCGAGTCAGCTTGCCTTGCTGCATAAACTCTTTCAAAGTGACTCCATCAACATATTCCAACAGGATGCAGCATCCTATAGACGGTACACTCTCCCATCCCAATGTACGACAGATATGAGGATGTTCTAATTGATAGCCAATATTGAATTCTTTTTTAAGAGCCTGTTCGTAAAAAGCCGTTCCTTTATACACCGGCTGTAAAGCTTTCAACACATGCAACTTACCATGCCGATGACAACGGAACAAGCGATTCCATCCCGAACGGGAGACATATATTTCCTGAATATCAGTAAAAGCCACATCAACAGGAGGCGTTGTTTCCCCTATAAAACCGGAAGTAAAAGAATCGTCATTCATTGCTAATGCAGTTCAGTAAAGTAAGACCACCGTTCCGCCCCGCAATAAATGGCGAAGTACGAATTCCATCACGTAAAATGTATGGCAAAAACAAAGGTTGCCCTTTCAAGAAAAAGGAAGTCTCGAAACAATCTCCTTTTTGCAACTTAGACTGACGCGCCTCACACACTTCGAACAAAGCCTTTCCTTTATAAAGCAGACGCAGATAACGATTAGGCGACCATCCGATTTCAACTTCCGCCCCAGGAGCAAGCTCGCTTGCCATCACCTGACAGGCAGAGAAAAATGAAGAATTGTATGCACTGCTACTCTTCAAGTAACTACAAAAAGTACTGAATAAATCAAAACCAATGAAGCGGGATAATAAATCAAGTGTATGTATACGTGGTGTATGCATATCATTTACATACCCCCACAAACGTTTCAGTGTAGAAGTCGAAATTCTCCCCCATGAGTGATTCTGCAAATAAAAAGAAAACTCCTCAAAATCGGTAGTCGTCCGCAAAGATTTTCCATATTTCTTTTCGACCAGCAATAAAAGTTCCGCTATTTCCGGTTTATATACATTCATGATTCAATATTGGATATTTTATAATGAACAAAGATAAGTAAAATCGTTTTATTATCGTATATTTGTCCGGCTATTCTAACAAAAAAGTTACTAAACAATCATTTTAAAATATGAGACAAGCTAATTTATTTATGATGTCAGCAGCAGTGTTGTTAGCTGCCTGCGGAGGAACCAAAGACGCAGGCAAGACAGATCAGGTGCTTATCGAGAAATCGGATATTAAGATCGAAGGGAAGCGCATGACTCCCGAAGCACTTTGGGCTATGGGACGTATCGGCGGATTCGCCGTATCGCCCGACGGAAAGAAAATTGCGTATACGGTAGCGTATTACAGCGTACCGGAAAACAAGAGTAACCGCGAAGTTTTCGTGATGAACGCGGATGGAAGCGAAAACCAGCAAATCACTCATACCCCGTATCAGGAAAATGAAGTGACATGGATTAAAGGAGGCACCAAACTTGCATTCTTAAGTAATGACAACGGAAGTAGCCAACTCTATGAAATGAATCCGGACGGTAGTGGACGCAAGCAATTGACCAACTACGACGGGGACATCGAAGGTTATTCCATTTCACCGGATGGCAAAAAGCTGCTGTTTATTTCACAAGTAAAGACGAAAGAAAGCACTGCTGAGAAATATCCGGACCTGCCGAAAGCTACAGGTATCATCGTGACCGACCTGATGTACAAACATTGGGATGAATGGGTGACGACAGCTCCACATCCTTTTGTTGCTGACTTCGACGGTAACGGTATCTCCAATATCGTAGATATCCTGAACGGAGAACCGTATGAAAGTCCGATGAAACCCTGGGGTGGCATTGAACAACTTGCCTGGAATACGACTTCGGACAAAGTGGCTTACACTTGTCGTAAAAAGACAGGACTGGAATACGCGATTTCTACCAACTCCGATATTTACGTTTATGACCTGAACACCCAAAAAACGGAAAATATTACGGAAGAAAACAAAGGATACGATACCAATCCTCAATATTCACCGGACGGCAAATATATTGCCTGGCAGAGCATGGAACGTGACGGATATGAAGCTGATCTAAACCGTCTGTTCATTATGAACCTGGAAACCGGAGAGAAACGTTTCGTAAGCAAAGCATTCGAATCGAATGTGGACGCTTTTGTTTGGGGAGCAGATGCAAAGATGATTTATTTCACCGGTGTATGGCACGGAGAATCGCAGATTTATGCGCTGGATTTGGCCAATGATTCGGTAAAGGCAATCACTTCAGGAATGTACGACTACGAAGGTGTAGCTCTTTTCGGGGATAAACTGATCGCCAAACGTCATTCTATGAGCATGGGTGATGAAATCTACACTGTGGCACTGGATGGCTCTACTACTCAACTGACGCAGGAAAACAAGCAAATCTATGACCAGCTGGAAATGGGTAAAGTGGAAGGTCGCTGGATGAAAACAACAGATGGCAAACAGATGTTGACATGGGTGATTTATCCTCCTCAGTTTGATCCGAACAAGAAATATCCGACTTTGCTGTTCTGTGAAGGAGGTCCGCAAAGTCCGGTAAGCCAGTTCTGGTCTTATCGCTGGAACTTCCAGATTATGGCTGCCAATGATTATATCATTGTTGCTCCGAACCGTCGTGGCTTACCGGGATTTGGTGTGGAATGGAACGAACAGATCAGTGGTGACTACGGTGGCCAGTGTATGAAGGATTATTTCACTGCTATTGATGAAATGGCAAAAGAACCGTATGTAGACAAAGATCGCTTGGGATGTGTAGGTGCCAGCTTCGGAGGATTCTCCGTATACTGGTTGGCGGGACATCATGAACAACGATTCAAAGCATTCATTGCCCATGATGGAATCTTCAATATGGAAATGCAATATCTGGAAACTGAAGAGAAATGGTTTGCCAACTGGGATATGGGAGGCGCATACTGGGAAAAACAAAACCCGGTGGCACAACGTACGTTTGCCAACTCTCCTCACCTATTCGTAGAGAAATGGGATACTCCTATTCTCTGTATTCATGGAGAGAAAGACTATCGTATTCTGGCTAATCAGGCAATGGCTGCTTTCGATGCTGCCGTGATGCGTGGTGTTCCTGCAGAGTTGCTGATTTATCCGGATGAAAACCACTGGGTATTGAAGCCACAGAATGGGGTTCTATGGCAACGCACATTCTTCGAATGGTTGGACAAATGGGTGAAAGGAAAGAAGTAATCTGTGCTTAATTACTTATCAATAAAGTAAAATAAAGGAAGGCTCTGAACTCAAGTAGATTGAGAACAGAGCCTTCTCCATTACATTCATCATAAATCGGCTAAATCTTACTCCGAATAAATATTTTCAATTTCTACAATATACATCTTGTGGAAACCTCCATGAGCACCACCGTACCACTTCTCCCATGATTCCTTATCCAGGAAACATTCCGGTTTGATACCGTCAGCATAAAGCTTCTTACATTCCAGGCTTAAGCGTGCCTGCTCGAACAACACATTGCCATTTTCTGTAAACACCGGTTTCAGTCCGGTCTCTTTTACTTTATCGATATTGCGTCCCGACTTGGAACCACAAACAGCGTGAATCTTCTTATTTTCTTCCCCTAAGAAGGAAAGAGTCAGGTGATCGTTCTTCTCTACAAATTCATACGTATACCGTTCGGGACGGATAAAAACGAAAGCAACAGGCTTGTTCCAAAGCCAGCCGATACCACCCCAACTTGCTGTCATCGTATTAAACTTCTCTTTTGTTCCGGCCGTAACCAGCATCCACTCTTTTCCAATCGCTTCGAAAAAGTTTTCTTTCAAGTCTTTTACTTCTAATTTCTTCATCTCTTTATTCGTTTCTAATTATTTCTGTTTATTCAATTTCACAATCTCACCCAAATAGGGGATCTCCACAGGAATCTTCCGTTTCTTTGACTCTTCCGCAAAAACCTTCGGAGGATCGTGCAAAGGCTCGTCAGACAAGTCGAATGTGCCATAATGCATGGGAATGGTAAGGCCTGCATGCATTTCTTCGGCGGCAATCAATGATTCGTAAGGCGATATATGATTGGGGCGCATAAACCAGCGAGGTTTGTATGCCCCGATACCTAACAAAGCGTAATCCGGTGCTCCGAACAGATCGGGAATCTCACGAAAGTGACTGGAATACCCCGTATCACCACTATAATAAAGAGAAATCCCATTTCCTTGCAGCATAAAAGCTCCCCACAGTCGCTGACCGCCATCACGTACGGATCGTTTGCTCCAGTGTTGTGCCGGCAGAAACGTGATCTTCAATCCCTCATCTTCCATCTGTTGATACCATCCGGCTTCAATCACTTTCATTTCGGGGAACCATCCCTGAATCAGTTCACCGGTTCCCAAGCCGCAGAAAAGCTTCATTTGCGGGTTATTCTTCAATAAGCGGGCTATACTCTGTTTATCCAAATGGTCAAAATGGTCATGGCTGACAAGTAGATAATCAATCTCCGTAAATATGTCAGGATTAGCTGGAAATTCGCTCTGTCTCTTCACAAAAGGAATACTGCCGAACACCGGATCGAACATGATTCGCTTACCTGCCAATTGAAGAAAGAACGAATTATGCCCGAGCCATATCAGGGAATCTCCTACCACCGCATCCAATGAGCGGAGATAACAAACTTTCGGATCCCATTTCACCGTTTTCTTCTCTTTGCGTTGAGGATTGGGCGAAAGACGCCATTTCAGCACACTGCCCATCCCTGGACGGAAGCGATGCTGCCTGTTAAAAAAACGTCCGCGCACCATCGGATTTCCTCTCCAATAAGGATTGACTGTCGCTAAACGTTCGTTTCTCCTAAAACATATATGTTCACCCATCTTTATTTCCTGAATACGTATTTACAAACTTACATAAAAATTCTCGATTTACGATGAATAAGAGGAAACAAAAAATGTACCCCGGACACACTATCGGGGTACATTTATTTATAAAAGAATAAATATTATCCTTTTTTAATAGAATGAGGCTTAGTTAACAGCAGTGCAGCCCATATAAAGGCAGTTGCCAGCCAAGAGCAGAAAGATTAATGACCATAATGACCGCACCCAATATCCATAAAATCAGTAACGACCATTTCAAACCTGTTCCCATTGGTGACCAATGGAATAGCTGGCGCAAGATAGTATACAAGAAAGCTCCTAATGGAATACCAATGAGGGCAACTCCGGCAATCGTACCCAATAATGTCATCATAGGAGAGACGGAAACAACCGGCATCCAGTCGATGGCAGGCAACAACTCACAAAGTAAAGCTCCTCCACTGACTGCCACGGCAATTGCCGCAAATACCAACGCTACCAATACGACAGCCAATACGAACAAGACAGGGCAACAGAGAATGACAAGAGCTACCAGAAATATCTTAAAAAGAACGGCTGCAATAGAAACAAATACATCGCCTATCTTTTGAATAAAGGTACGAGGTTTGCCTGAGTTCACATAATTATTAACCCCATCTGCTACCCGTTCGAAACCGTCTGTCACTGTTTTGCCAATATTCTCAATAGTTACCGCTTCTCCACGCATACTCAACTTTTCTGCGGCCGTACGGGCTTCCGGAATAACGAGCCATCCGATAATATAAAGGATAATCATCGGACAATAAGGCACAAACACCAGGATAATCATCAGGATACGCACCAATGTGATGTCCCAACCGAAGTAGGCAGCCAGTCCTGCTGCCACACCACCCAACAATTTATTATCCGGATCACGGAACCAGCGACGTTGAGCAGAGGTTTGCGCATTACTTTGATTAGCGGACGATGCTTGTTCCGTTCTTTTCTGTGAATCTGTATCCTCGTCAGCAATACCAAAATCTTCCGGTTTGCCTACGCGGGCGATGATTTCTTCTACATCCGAAACTGTGATGACCTGTTTTCCTTCAGTTACTTTCTCGGCAAACAGTTCGGCAATACGCATCTCAATATCGTTTACGATCTCTTCCGCACCCTCCTGTTTACGAAAGTAATGTTTCAAATTAGACAGATAATTGTCTAACAGTCGGTAGGCATCGTCATCTATATGATAAACTATTCCTCCTAAATTTATGGTCAATGTCTTTTTCATTTTTATTTCTTCTTTTTCGGATTATCTATTGGCTATATGATTCACTGTGTCGTTAAGTTCTTTCCAGGAAATTTCCAGTTCTCCCAAAAAGATTTCTCCTTGTTCAGTGAGTTTATAGTATTTGCGGGGAGGCCCCTGGGTAGATTCCACCCACTCATAACTTAACAGGTCGTCATTTTTCAGACGGGTCAGCAACGGATACAAGGTGCCTTCCACTACGATCAGCTGGGCTTCTTTCAATTTCTGAATAATATCAGAAGCATAAGCAGGCTCCTTGTGCAGTAAAAGCATGATGCAATATTCAAGCATGCCTTTCCTCATCTGTGATTTTACATTGTCTACTTTCATTATTCACTTCTTTTAGATGGCACAAATATATGCATTACTCAAGTACCTTGCATTACAAAGTACTATAAATTAATAATAATTAAAACATTAGAGAGGGCCCACCTTATTATAAAAAGAAATAATGGCTATATTTGTGCCCGTTAAACCATAAAATAGAAAATACGTATGTTTACAATTCGAAAAGCAACGGTAGCCGATTGCGAGCTTATTCATATGATGGCAAAGGAGGTATTCCCCGCCACCTACAAGGATATTTTATCTCCTGAACAACTGGATTATATGATGGACTGGATGTATGCTCCTTCCAATGTGCGCAAGCAAATGGAGGAAGAAGGACATGTGTATTCCATCGCCTACAAAGAGGATGAGCCATGCGGATACGTCTCTGTACAGCAACAGGGAAAAGATGTATTCCATCTTCAGAAAATCTATGTTCTCCCCCGCTTTCAGGGTGCGCATTGTGGCAGTTTCTTATTTAAGGAAGCAATCAAGTGTATCAAAGGGATGCATCCGGAACCTTGTCTGATGGAACTTAACGTGAATCGTAATAATAAAGCCTTGCAGTTTTACGAATACATGGGAATGAGAAAGTTACGGGAAGGTGATTTCCCGATTGGCAATGGGTATTATATGAATGATTATATTATGGGATTGGATATTTAATAAATAAAAATGCCCCGAAACATTTACGATGCTTGTTCCGGGGCATTTTGTTATTTAGTCAATGACGGGATTCTACTTCGCTACGCGTTCCAACCATTTTACCATTGAAAGCATTACAATCATAGAAGCACCTGTTGCACCTACAAATACTAACCAGCAAGCCCAGATAGGAACAGTTGTATACAGAATACCACCGATAAACAGCAGTGAATTACCCACAGCTGTTGCAGCCAACCAACAACCTTGCATTAATCCCTGCAAATGCGGAGGAGCCACCTTAGATACAAACGATAATCCTAGAGGAGAAATGAACAATTCGGCAACTGTAAGGATGAAATACAAACCGATCATAATCCACGGAGTCACACGAATAGCATTTATTTCAGCAGCGCTCATAGTGCCCAACACCTCTTTCGAAGGCAATGTAAAAGAGAATACCATCAAGAATACATATGCCAATGCAGCAATACCCATACCAATGGCAATCTTCATCGGGGTAGAAGGTTCTTTACCATTCTTTTTCATTGAGCCAAACATCCACATGATAAATGGAGTCAGGAATACAACGAAGAACGGATTAACACTCTGGAATATTTCAGCTCCCTTGATCTGCGTAAAACCTAAGTCGATATTAATAACACTCAAATCCACATAGTCACGGGCAAAATAAGTCAAAGAATAACCATTCTGATGGAAGGACAACCAGAAGAAAATAACAATACCAAATACTGCAAACAAAGCATAGATACGTTGTTTGATTTCAGTAGCGCTCATTTGGATTTCTTCCTTATTCACAGTCGCAGTGCCTTTACTAGTTTCCAATTTAGTCGCAGGATCCGGGAAACGTTTCTTATTTGCCATATAAATAATGAGCGAAACAAGCATAGCACCAATAGCAGCCATAAAAGCATACTGAAAACCACGGTTAAACACATCAAGGTAGTTATTAACAAACACACCCATATCTGCTACAGGAGTTCCGTCAAGAACAGCACTCTTAGCCAAAGTTGTCAGATTCTCCATTGCCTGTGGAGCCATATCATTTCCTTTTTCTAAATATTGATGGCACAATTCAGGTAAAGTAGCATCATAATCAAAGTTGTTCACCTTCAACCACCAGTTGCGCACACCAATAGCAATAAACGGCGCAAAAACAGCTCCAATATTGATAAACATATAAAATATCTGGAAACCGGCATCACGAAGATTGGAATATTTAGGATCATCGTACATCTGACCTACCAAAGCCTGCAGATTTCCTTTAAATAAACCATTACCAAAAGCAATCACCAAAAGTCCGAAACAGGTTAATCCCAGATAAAGAGCCATACTAGGAACAGGAGTCGGAGTAGGAATGGCAATAATTAAATAACCGATAGCCATTAATATCAGCCCTACTAAAATAGTGCCTTTGAAATTTTTCGTCTTATCAGCAATAACACCTCCCGCCAAAGCTAAAATATAAATGGAAGCATAAAACGCGGAATAAATGTATCCGGTAGTTGTCTCGGACAATCCAAATTTCGCTGAAATAAACAATGTCAAAATCGCCATCATAATATAGAAGCCAAAACGCTCTCCCATATTAGCTAAAGCAGCAGCAATCAGACCTTTAGGGTGTTTACTGAACATAGATATAAGTTTTTAGAATTAATAAATGATTGATTTAAATAAATATTTCTTGCAAATATATACTTTTTCTTGAGTTTTTGCACAATGATTTGTTAAACTACTCCTCAAATAAACGACAAATTTCTGCCCTGGATTCACGAATCAAATCTTCCGGAGCTATTTTTATCTGAAGCCCCCTCACTCCGGCACTTACATAAATATACGGAAACTGCCGGCTGGTTTCATGGATATAAGTAGGAAAATGTTTCTTCATGCCGATAGGCGAACAACCTCCCCGGATATATCCGGTAAGTGGCAGAAGTTCTTTTACGGGAATCAAATCGCACTTCTTATTACCTGAAGCTTTAGCTGCCAGTTTCAAGTCAACTTCATGTTCTCCTGGAATGACACAGACAAAATATCCGCTTTTATCACCGTGCAGAACAAGAGTCTTAAACACTTGCTCAATGTTTTCTCCTAAATCTGCTGCTACATGAACAGCACTCAAGTCGTTTTCATCCACTTCGTAGGGAATCAATTCATAGGCTATCTTAGCCTTATCTAACAGCCGCGCGGCATTTGTTTTATTGATTTTCATTTTCGTTGTAATTATACTTTCTATATCTGATAAATAAAGAATTAGTGGGAGACAAAGTCCTCTATGACTTTTATTAAGGCACGGATTACACGGCTCTAATTAAATAAAAACTGTGTAATCCGTGCCTTAATTAATATAGCTAGGGATAGTTGACTTTATTAGGGGAACGCCCTCACTCTCTGCTTCAAATTAGAGTCCCAGTTCTTCGCGAAGAAACTTAGGTGTATATCCCTTATGGCTCTTCGCAACTTCTTCCGGGGTTCCGTAACTAAGGAGTTCTCCCCCGCCCTTACCACCTTCAGGCCCCATATCGATAATATAATCCGCCATTTTAATCACATCCAGATTGTGTTCGATGACAATAACCGTATTACCTTTATCCACAAGCTTATTCAGTACTCCCATCAGTACGCGGATATCTTCAAAATGAAGTCCGGTAGTCGGTTCATCAAGGATATAAAGGGTCTTGCCTGTGTCTCTTTTCGATAGTTCCGTTGCCAGCTTCACACGCTGGCTTTCTCCACCGGAAAGAGTGGTAGAAGATTGTCCTAACTTTATATATCCGAGTCCGACATCCTGCAATACTTTTATCTTATTCAAGATTTGCGGAACGTTTTCAAAGAATTCTACGGCACGGTTGATTGTCATGTCCAGCACATCGGCAATTGATTTTCCCTTGAAACGTACTTCCAGTGTTTCCCGATTATAACGTTTGCCGTGACATACTTCACAAGGCACATATACGTCAGGAAGAAAATTCATTTCAATTGTCTTATAACCATTTCCCGTACAGGCTTCACAACGTCCACCCGAAACATTAAAGGAGAAACGTCCCGGTTTGTAACCGCGAATCTTAGCTTCCGGAAGCCCTACAAACAAATTACGAATATCAGAAAACACACCGGTATAGGTAGCTGGATTGGAACGTGGCGTACGCCCCAAAGGTGATTGATCGACATTCACTACCTTATCGATGTTTTCCAACCCTTCAATCGAATCGTATTCCAAAGGATCCTGCAAAGAACGGTAGAACTTCTGCGACAGAATAGGTTGCAGAGTTTCATTAATCAAAGTAGATTTTCCGCTTCCTGATACACCCGTCACACAAATTAGTTTACCTAACGGAAACTCTACATCGACATTCTTCAGGTTATTCCCTTTCGCTCCTTTCAGCCAGATAGATTTTCCGTTTCCTTTTCTACGCTTGGCGGGGATTTCTATCTTCATCTTTCCATTCAGGTATTGCGAAGTCATCGTATCGGTTTTCAGCATCTCCTGGGGAGTTCCTGCAAAAACAACTTCTCCACCGAGACGTCCGGCTTTTGGTCCCATATCGATGACATAGTCGGCAGCCAGCATCATATCCTTATCATGTTCCACCACAATCACAGAGTTTCCCATGTCACGAAGTTCTTTCAAAGAGTTGATAAGGCGCAAATTATCACGCTGATGCAAACCGATACTCGGCTCGTCGAGAATATAAAGCACATTCACCAATTGAGAACCAATCTGCGTAGCCAAACGGATACGCTGGCTCTCACCACCGGAAAGGCTGACAGAACTACGGTTCAGTGCCAGATAATCCAAACCGACATCCAACAGGAACTTCAAACGCGTACGAATCTCTTTCAGAATCTCCACTGATATTTTCTTCTGCTTATCGGAAAGGAACTCATCTACCTTCATCAACCAGTCATACAACTCGTTGATGTCCATGTTTGCCAATTCATTAATATTCTTATCATGGATGCGGAAATGCAGCGCTTCCTTATTTAAGCGGGCCCCTTTACATTCAGGACAAACCGTTGTTTTGGCAAACTGTTCCGCCCATTTCTGCGCTGTCGCAGAAGCATCTTTTTCCTGCAACATCTGAATATACTTCACCACTCCTTCATAGGTAACAAAGTAATCGGATGAAGTGCCGATCAGTGAACTCTTGATTTTAATCCGTTCGTCAGATCCGTACAATACTTCATCAATCGCATCGTCCGGCAACTCCTTAATCGGTGTTTTCAGCGTTGCATCATATTTTTCAAGCAAAGCACCTATTTGCCAGAAAATCATCGCATTCTTATATTTTCCCAAAGGAGCTATCGCACCTTCATAAATGGAAAGTTCACGGTCAGGAATCACTTTGTCCACGTCAATCTGATTGACTACTCCCAACCCTTTACACTTCGGACACGCTCCTTGCGGTGAATTGAATGAGAAGTTGTGCGGGGCCGGTTCACGATAAGACAACCCGGTGACAGGACACATGAGCCGCTTACTATAATGCCGGATACTTTCGGACTGGGCATCCAGAATCATCATCAGCCCGTCTCCCTGACGCATGGCAGTTGCCACACTCTGTTTCAGACGCCGGTCATCTTTCTCTGCAACCACTAATTTATCGATAACCACTTCCACATCGTGGTTCTTATAACGGTCGAGCTTCATACCATGCGTAATTTCACGCACTTCACCGTCCACCCGTACATATAAATATCCTTTTTTGCGTATCTGTTCAAAAAGTTCTCTATAATGTCCTTTACGTGAACGTACCAATGGCGCCAGCAGGTATATTTTCTTTCCTTTATAATCTTTCAGAATCAAATCCAGAATCTGCTCTTCGGTGTACTTCACCATTTCTTCCCCCGACAGATACGAATAGGCGATTCCCGCACGGGCATACAACAAACGGAGATAATCGTAGATCTCGGTAGTTGTTCCTACGGTAGAACGGGGATTTTTATTCGTTGTTTTCTGTTCAATGGAGATAACCGGACTCAAGCCTGTTATTTTATCGACATCCGGACGTTCCAGATTGCCCAGGAAATTGCGGGCATACGCTGAAAAAGTTTCGATATAGCGGCGCTGTCCTTCGGCAAAAATTGTATCGAAGGCTAAAGAAGATTTTCCACTACCGCTCAATCCGGTGATAACAGTCAAGCTGTTACGGGGAATCTCGGCATCAATGTCCTTCAAATTGTGCACGCGCGCACCGTACACATTAATATATTCTGTTTCCTGCATATTCATATCCTTCCATAAATGTTGCAAAATTAATGTTTCCGCCCGAAATATGCTCCTAAAAAAGCACAATATTATTTTCTTAACTCAAATCTTATGAAGATATAGGGCATTATTTGTACCTTTGTTCCTTGATTTCAAGAACCAATAGTTATAATTTGATGAAACCGATAAACCGAATATTCTTATTTCTGCTTTTTATAAGCGTTTCATACGCTATCAGTTATGCACAGGAAAACCAATCTTATTTCTTGCATACCATCGAAAAAGGACAAAGTTTATACTCCATTTCCAAGATGTATAATGTCACTACGTCAGACATCATACGTCTGAATCCAGGTTGTGACGAAAAGATCTACGCCGGACAGACTATCAAAATCCCTACAGGAAAAGAGAGTCAGAAGGGAGAAACATTCCATACGATTCAAGCCGGAGAAACATTGTACAAACTGACAACGATGTATAATGTGTCCGCCAAAGATATTTGTGAAGCAAACCCAGGTTTGAGTGCCGAGAATTTCCGTATCGGACAAGTTATTCTGATTCCGCAGAAAAAAGAAGTACAAGCTGATGCTGTAGTTCAAACACCTACTGAACAATCGACCATCCAAGGTCCGGTTGTTCCAAGATGTAAGGATATGCACAAGGTAAAACGCAAAGAGACTATATTCAGCGTGAGCCGTGAATACGGAATCAGCGAGCAGGAGTTGATTGCCGCTAACCCGGAACTGAAAAAGGGCATGAAAAAGGGACAATTCCTTTGCATCCCCTACCCGGCAGCAACCACCGTACAACCTACGCAGAAGGAAGATCCATACGCTGTTCCTCCCAGCAATAGCGAGCTTTTCCGCAAAAGCAAGGAGACTCCCCAAAAACTGTCTACCATTAAGGCTGCCTTGTTGTTGCCTTTCCAGGAGGACAAACGCATGGTGGAATATTACGAAGGTTTCCTGATGGCAGTAGACAGTCTGAAACGTACGGGCATTTCTCTTGATTTATATGTATATGATTGTGGAAAAGACATTTCTACATTAAATACGATTCTTGCCAAAAACGAGATGAAGAGTATGAATATCATCTTCGGTCCGATGCATCAGAATCAAATAAAACCATTGTCAGACTTCGCGGAGAAGAACGACATACGTCTGGTGATTCCTTTCTCTCAAAAGGGAGAAGAAGTATTCAACAATCCTGCCGTTTATCAGATTAATACACCTCAATCTTATTTGTATTCAGAGGTTTATGAGCATTTCACCCGTCAATTCCCTAATGCGAACGTTATTTTCATCGAACCGTCAAGTGCTGACAAGGAGAAAGCTGAATTTATCAGCGGCTTGAAACAAGAGTTGAAAAGCAAAGGAATTCCAATGAGAACCGTCAGCGAAAGCGCAACTAAAGAAACATTGAAAGCAGCACTTCGCAGTGATAAAGAAAACATCTTTATCCCGACATCGGGCAATAATGTCTTACTGATTAAGGTACTTCCTCAACTAACGCTATTAGTCAGAGAGAATCCTGCAGAAAAAATTCACTTGTTCGGCTATCCGGAATGGCAGACTTACACCAGAGATCACCTGGAAAATTTCTTTGAGTTGGATGTATATTTCTACTCTTCATTCTATACAAATACATTGTTCCCGGCAGCTGTGCAATTCACCAACGCTTATCATAAATGGTATAGCAAAGATTTGGCGAGCAAATACCCTAATTACGCAATGCTTGGCTTCGACACCGGTTTCTTCTTCCTGAAGGGATTATCGCTCTATGGCTCGGAATTGGAAAACAATCTGCCTAAGATGAATCTGACTCCGATTCAGACAGGATTCAAATTCCAGCGCGTGAACAACTGGGGAGGATTTATTAATAAGAAAGTGTTCTTCATACGTTTCACTAAGAATTTTGAATTAGTAAAACTTGACTTCGAATAATACGAAAATGATAAAGATAAAACCATTTTTGATTGCAACACTCCTACTTACAGGATTTGCCCTTCCTGCCACTGCCCAAATTGGAGAAGCACGAAGTAATTTATCAGTAGGTGTCAATGGAGGCGTCAACCTAAACAGTGTTTCTTTCACTCCCAGCATCAAGCAAAATAGCTTGATGGGAATTACCGGAGGATTGACGGCACGCTATATATCCGAGAAGTATTTTGCCATGATTTGTGGCGCACAAGTCGAATTAAATTTCTCGCAAAGGGGCTGGGACCAATTGTTTGAGATACCAGGGGAAAACGGAGAAATGGTGAAAGACCCTACTCAAACTTACACCCGTAAAATGACTTATATCGATATTCCTTTCCTTGCCCACCTTGCTTTCGGACGAGACAGAGGATTACAATTCTTTGTTCATGCAGGTCCACAAATTAGCTTTCTCATCGGAGAGTCAGAGACTATTTCAGGTGTAAACATGGACCAACTTTCCAATACACAGAAAGCCGTGTATGGAGTTAAGATTCAAAATAAATTCGACTATGGTATTGCCGGCGGCGGCGGTGTAGAACTCCGAACAAAAAAAGCCGGTAGTTTCATCGTTGAAGGCCGTTACTATTTTGCACTGTCTGACTTTTACAGCACCACAAAGAAAGACTATTTCGCCCGTGCAGCGCATGGAACAATCACCATAAAGCTCACATACTTATTTGACCTGAAGAAATAAAACCTTCTCCTTTCGAGAGAAGGAATTTGAGCATTACAAATATCGTTTTAGGGCTACTCTTTAGAAGATACAAATAAGGCAACTGATTCATTACGAATTAGTTGCCTTATTTGTATCTTCTAAACAGGAATATTTAGTAAATGTCCTGTTTTAGAGATGCTAAAGCATAGCTTTAGAGAGCAAAAAGCATCGCTTTAACCCTTATAAAGCGATGCTTTTCATTAATCATATTAACGAATAACCCAAAGTATAGGGAGGAAATTTATCTCAATCTATCCGCAGCCTTTACCATCACCTCGTCACGTCCAATAGCACGAATAGCCAATATATTCAGAATGATGGAAATAAGTGGTAAACACAATGCCCAGCCTACCCGGAACATATTTGCGTCATTCTTCAACGCAAAATAAAAAGCGAGGGCGGCAATGTAATAACCTACCAACAATAAGCTATTGAAAATCGTCATACGAATCTGCAACATACGGTTCTTATATAAAAAAATGGTAGCCACGGCAACGATAGTGCTAAGCATTAGAATCCCGAATAAGCCCCATGTAGACTGAAAAGCATCGTTCACTTCCAATCCTAATACCTTAAAAGGATGTTCACCCATTGTATCAATAAAGTAACCCATCGGCATACACATCGCTGTAATCAGCAATCCTGCAACAATCAATAAATAAACTGTTTGAATTCGTTGAATCATAAGTATTCTAAATAGTAGTTGAGTTAAACAATAATAGCCAAGCAATAAGGAGCAGGGATGATGATCCCACTTACTACTTGACTATCAATTTTTTGTCAGAAAATAAATTACTGAAGTTTTTCTTTCTCCTTAGCCGGATTTCTATAATATATTTTCCCTTCGATGTATTCTTGCGTAGCAATCAAGTCCGGTTTCGGCAATTTCTCATAATAACGAGAAATTTCGATTTGCTCTCTATTTTCAAATACTTCTTCCAAATTGTCATTGTAAGAGGCAAACTCTGCCAATTTCTTTGAAAGATCGTTTTTGATTTCTACACTGATCTGATTAGCACGCTTGCCAATAATGGCAACAGTTTCATAAACATTACCTGTATCAGCACAGAGTTCCATCATGTCACGGGTTACTGTTGTAGCAGGAGCATTCGTTTTTTTGTAGTCCATAAATCTATTTAAATTTAGTCTTTAATTACTTTTTGTGATTCATTGAATATTTTCTCGGCTTCTTTCAGATATTTACTTTCGGGAAATTCATTCTTGAAAGCATAATATTCGTCCACTGTTTCGCGGTAACGATCCATCTTCTTGTCTTCTACACTATAGATAGCCATTTCGTGTCTCGCACGCAGAATCAAGATAGAAAGTTCTTCACGATAATCAGTATAAGGATAATCCTTCAGTGCATTTTGAGCTGTGATTACACAAGACTCATAGTTATTGCCTAAATAATTACCCAGATTATAATATAATCTTGCAGAATAAAGTTCTTTCAAAACCAGCTTATCCTGCAAAGCAAAAATCATATCCTGTGCTTCCTGCTTCTTTGTGCTGTTCGGGAAATACTCCATGAACATCTGCAACTGCTGGATAGCCTGATAAGTGCTTGATTGATCCAAACGTGGTTCCGGGGTATCCAGAAATAAAGCTTTACCTGCATGGAAACGTGCCAGTTCGGTAAAAGTACCACGGGGATATGTATTAAAATAGGTGATAAATGTCTGGGCAGCTGTCTGATAATCTTTCTGATTATAATAACTCATTCCCAACATATACAAAGACTCTTCCGCTTTATCGGTTCCTTTAAGAATGGTTATCAACTCATTCAGCAAAGTAGCTGAACGATTATACTGTCCCTTCGCAAAATAGTTTTTGGCGGCTTCGTACTTGTATTCGTAATCGGTGCTTTTCAGCAATTTATTGTACTCTCCACATGATGTTAGAGTAGCCGCCGCAAGCAAAGTTATAATGATATTTTTCTTCATCCTATTTAAAAATAATGCGCAAAGTTACTTATTCGCTGGGAATTTAGCAATTAATCTGTGTTTTTTAATACATAAAAGGCGTTAAACATCGACAAAAGGAGAGAAAATGACGTCGAATCGCAAACGCCAAACTATAAATGGCAGGTAATAAACGAATCACACAGAAATCATGACTGACATAAACCTGACGAACAAACATCAGATACCTTGTTATAAGGCAGAAAAAAAATAGTGACGGTATATGCTCGGGATAGTGACGGTATCAGTGGCATATACCGTCACTATCCGCATCGGATAGCGTCACTATTTTTTATAGCAAAAAAACGGCAAACAAATGTGTTATCCCATTCAAAGACAACACAGCTATTTACCGTTCCCAGTTTATCGTTTACTGCTATATTTACAGCTTGTACAAATCACTTGCAGCCAACAGATCGACTTTCTTTTCTTTCAGCACCTCGATACATTTATCCAGATTGCTGGGGCGAATTACCACATTTGCAATATTGTTATTGGCAAACGAATACATATATTCAATAAATACACCCTCATCTGATAAATATCCCAGCACTTTTGCCAAAGCACCCGGTATATTGGGACAGCTTATACCTACTACATCAGTCACATTCACTGCAAAATGATTATCTTTTAAAGCTTTGTATGCTTTATCCGGATCAGATACTATTCCACGCAAAATACCAAAATCAGCATTTTCGGCAATGCACAAGGCAGAAAGATTGATATTTTCTTTCGCCAGCACTTCAGTCACTTCCGTCAAACGGCCTGACTTATTTTCCAAAAAGATAGAAAGTTGTTTTGCTACCATATTTATTAAAGTATTAAGTAATAAGTATTAAGTATTAGGTAACAGGTATTAGGTTACCTAATACTTATTTACATTTTTCTGTTATCAATCACACGTTTTGCTTTACCTACGCTACGCTCAATACTGCGAGGCTCTACCAGTTTCACGTTGACTCCCAATCCAAGTACGCTTTGCAAACGTCCTCCCAGCTTTTTCTTCAAAGCCAGCATTTTGTTGATTTCATCAGAATAGAATTCCGGACGTACTTCAACCTGAAGTTCCATCGTATCGGTATTGTTTTCACGCCCCACTATCAACAGATAATGCGGTTCAAATTCTGCCATTTCAAGGATGACAGATTCAATCTGTGTCGGGAATACGTTCACACCACGAATAATCATCATATCATCACTGCGTCCCAAAATACGATCCATACGTACTAATGTACGACCGCAAGAACATTTATCATGATGCAAGGCAGTCAAATCACGCGTACGGTAACGGAGCAACGGCATCCCCTCTTTGGTCAGGTGGGTAAACACCAGCTCGCCCGTTTGTCCCGGCTCAACCGGTTGCAATGTATTCGGATCGATAATTTCCGGGAAATAATGGTCTTCATTCAAGTGAGTACCATTCTGACATTCACACTCGTAACCGACACCCGGTCCGGCAATCTCACTCAACCCATAAATATCGTATGCTTTGATTCCCAATTTCTCTTCAATTTCATGACGCATATTTTCCGTCCAAGGTTCCGCACCGAACGCACCGGCTTTCAGTTGAAATTCTTCACGCGGCAAACCGGAATCTTTGATTGCATCTGCCAGATAAAGCGCATAAGAAGGAGTGCAACAAAGCACTGTCGACCCGAAATCATGCATCAAGGTGATCTGTTTTTCTGTATTGCCACTGGACATCGGAATAACAGAAGCGCCGATATTCTCGGCTCCGGCATGTGCCCCCAGTCCGCCCGTAAACAGTCCGTATCCGTATGATACCTGAAAAATATCAGAACGGCCCGCTCCGTAAGCGGTAAAAGCACGTGATATACATTCCGCCCAAGAGGCCAAGTCCTTGCGGGTATATCCGACAACCGTCGGCTTTCCGGTCGTTCCGGAAGAGGCATGAATACGTACAATCTGGCTCATCGGCACGGCACAAAGTCCGAACGGATAATTATCTCTTAAATCATGTTTCGTGGTAAACGGCAGTTTTACAATATCATCAATACTATTGATATCATCGGGAGTTATTCCCATTTCCTGCATCTTCTTTCGATAGAAAGGAGTGTTGTGATAGACGTAATCTACAATTTTCTTGAGTCGTATGCTTTGAATCTTGCGAAGACTTTCGCGGTCCATACACTCAATGCTCTCATTCCAAATCATGTGTTTCTGGTATTACTAGTTGTATGAATCTGTTTTTTGATATTAATATGTTGCAAAGTAAAGGATTTATTTGGAAAAATGATTTGTTATCTCGATTATTTTACCGAATATTGCTCCACTTTTTAGGATTTAACTATGAATTATGAACTAACATCAGCTTATAAACCTACCGGGGATCAGCCGGAAGCGATAGCACAACTGACTGAAGGGGTACTTCAGGGGGTTCCCGCACAGACTTTACTGGGAGTGACCGGGTCGGGAAAAACATTTACCATTGCCAATGTGATCGCCAATATCAACAAACCCACGTTGATTTTGAGCCATAACAAGACATTGGCTGCCCAACTCTATAGTGAGTTTAAAGGATTCTTCCCCAATAACGCGGTAGAATATTACGTTTCTTACTATGACTATTATCAGCCGGAGGCCTATCTCCCGAGCAGTGATACTTATATAGAGAAAGATCTTGCCATCAATGACGAAATCGACAAGCTTCGACTCGCAGCCACTTCTGCCCTACTCTCCGGACGAAAAGACGTGGTAGTGGTTTCTTCCGTATCTTGCATCTACGGTATGGGAAATCCTTCGGACTTCTACAAAAATGTCATTGAAATAGAACGAGGACGGATGATGGACCGTAATGTGTTTTTACGTCGTCTGGTAGACAGTTTGTATGTCCGCAATGATATCGACTTGAACCGTGGCAATTTCCGCGTTAAAGGTGATACCGTGGATATCTATCTGGCTTATACCGACAATCTGCTCCGTGTCACCTTTTGGGGGGATGAGATTGATGGCATAGAAGAGGTAGACCCGATCACAGGAGTCACCATTGCTCCATTCGACGCCTATAAGATTTATCCGGCCAATTTGTTTATGACGACCAAAGAGGCAACTCTCCGTGCTATCCACGAAATAGAAGATGATCTAACCAAACAAGTGGCATTCTTCGAGTCTATCGGTAAAGAATATGAAGCCAAACGACTATATGAACGGGTGACTTACGATATGGAAATGATCCGGGAGTTAGGGCATTGCTCCGGAATTGAGAATTATTCCCGTTATTTCGACGGTCGTGCTGCCGGCACTCGTCCTTATTGTCTGCTCGATTTCTTTCCGGATGATTTTCTGATTGTCATTGACGAAAGCCACGTAAGTGTACCCCAAATCCGTGCGATGTACGGAGGAGACCGTGCACGTAAAATCAATCTGGTGGAGTATGGTTTCCGATTGCCTGCGGCTATGGACAACCGTCCGTTGAAATTCGAAGAGTTTCAGGAAATGGCGAAACAGGTAATTTATGTCAGTGCCACACCGGCAGATTATGAATTGATTCAGTCTGAAGGTATCGTCGTAGAGCAGGTGATTCGTCCTACGGGACTGCTTGATCCTGTCATCGAAGTGCGCCCGAGCCTTAATCAGATTGACGACTTAATGGAAGAAATCCAGCTCCGCATTGAAAAGGAAGAACGCGTACTCGTCACCACACTAACCAAACGAATGGCAGAAGAACTGGCAGAATATCTTCTTAATAATAATGTAAGATGTAACTATATCCATAGTGATGTTGATACATTGGAACGTGTGAAGATTATGGATGATCTCCGGCAAGGAATCTATGATGTGCTTATCGGAGTCAACCTGCTCCGTGAGGGACTCGATCTTCCGGAAGTGTCGCTCGTTGCTATTCTTGACGCTGACAAAGAAGGATTCCTCCGCTCCCACCGTTCGCTGACGCAAACCGCAGGACGTGCTGCCCGTAATGTAAACGGCAAGGTAATCATGTATGCGGACAGAATGACGGATAGCATGAAACTGACGATTGACGAAACCAATCGCCGCCGCGAAAAACAGTTGGCATACAATGAAGCAAACGGAATTACTCCGCAACAGATTAAAAAGGCCAGAAACTTGTCGGTATTCGGTAATGCAAAAGAGGCGGATGAACTGCTAAAAGAAAAACATGCTTATGTAGAACCTTCTACTCCGAACATTGCAGCCGATCCGGTAGTGCAGTATATGAGTAAAGCGCAAATGGAAAAGAGTATCGAACGTACTCGCAAACTGATGCAGGAAGCAGCCAAGAAACTCGAATTTATTGAAGCTGCACAATACCGTGACGAGTTGTTGAAACTGGAAGATTTGATGAAAGAGAAATGGGGGTAAAAACTCCCCCTCTTCATATCTTACACAATGATTGTCAAAGGCTGAAACTCTTAACAAAACTGTAACACAGGATTCAATCTATTAATTAGTGTTATAAAAACACCAATTAGTAGCTGATAATTTGCAAAGTTGCCGGAACTCCGTATCTTTGCATTGTGTTTTTCATAGTATTAGATTTAAGGTTAACAAAGGTTGGAGCAAGGCGTTGCTCCTTTTTTTATGTCTATACGTCATCTAAAACCTTTTCAACAACTATATCCATAGAAGTGCACATTCACAATAAATGCTGCCCAACTTGATTATCAGACAGCATTTATATTTCAAAATTTACATCAATAAACCTTAGAGCGATTTCTCTATCGCACTCTTAATCAACGGCTCCATAATATCATACCCCTCGCCTGTCGGATGAACTCCATCTTTAGTATATTGGGGATTCAAGGCCTGATTTTCATCCACCATTGCCTTATAATAATTAACAAACGGAATTTTATTAGCTTTTGCATAAGCCTCAATCCGATCATTTAAAGATTTAATTTTCTGTGGAACATCTTTTATTTCCATTCTCCATTTAAATGCAGCGGCAGGCAATACAGAAGTCAGAATCACTTTTATCTTATTTGCTTTTGCCAATTCTGTCATAGAAACGATGTTTCCAAATGTATAATCTTCATTATAAGTTTGTGTATTTTCGGCGACATCATTGGTTCCGGCATTAATCACCACTAAAGCAGGAGAAAGATTAATCACATCTTCCCGAAAACGCAACAAGAATTGATAGGAAGTCTGCCCACTGATTCCACGACCGATGTAACCGTTTGATTTGAAAAAGTCCGGATGAGTACGTACCCACCCTTCCGTAATGGAATTTCCCAGAAAAATAACCCGTTTGTCTTTCTTTGTCGCCTGTGGAAGTGCGGCATTTTGTTTTGAATAACGAGCTAAATTTCCAAAATCATTTTTCTGTGCATAGCTTTCTCCTATTGAGAAACTCAAGCAAACAATAGCCAATAACATCCATTGGCTCAATCTTCTTTTATCCATGTTTATATTAAGTATTAGTAATATGATATTTTGCACAAAGATAAAAAAAACTCCATACATAGACGCCCAAAATATCGAATAACCGTTAAGACGAAAGATGTTTTTCTTAATCTATGTTATATAACATGCTATTTTACTTGGATTATTTGCTAATTTCCCAAGAGTCCGTATCTTTGCAATGTGTTTTTCATAGTATTAGATTTAAGGTTAACAAAGGTTGGAGCAAGGCGTTGCTCCTTTTTTTATGCCTATATATTAGAAGTGAGTTTAACATACCTTGAATAAAAAGTGATATATACGTTTCTTTATTCCCAAATATAACTTTACCTTTACTGAAAAATCAGAATATGGCAAAGATTACAGTTCAGACCACAGACGTTACTATCTTAAAGATCAACGATACAGATTATATTTCTTTAACCGACATAGCTAAATACAAGACAACAGATACTAATACTGTTATTGCCAACTGGCTACGTAATAGAATGACTATTGAATATCTAGGATTATGGGAAATATTATATAACCCCCATTTTAAACCCCTCGAATTCGAGGGGTTTAGAAAAGAAGCAGGTTTAAATGCATTCACTCTTTCTCCTCAAAAATGGATAGAAACGACCTGTGCTATTGGACTCATATCCAAATCCGGAAGATATGGCGGCACTTTTGCTCACAAAGATATTGCATTCAAATTTGCAAGTTGGATTTCTGTTGAATTTGAGTTATATATAGTAAAAGAATTCCAACGTCTCAAAGAGCAAGAGCAAGCTCAAATTGGTTGGTCAGCAAAGCGAGAACTATCTAAAATTAATTATCATATTCATACTGATGCAATCAAACAGCATCTTATCCCTCAAGAAATCACTCCACAGCAAGCATCCATGATTTATGCCAGCGAAGCTGATATCCTTAATGTAGCCATGTTTGGAATGACAGCCTTAGAATGGCGTGATACACACCCTAATTTAAAAGGTAATATTCGTGATTATGCCTCAATCAATGAACTTATCTGCTTATCAAACATGGAAAATTTAAATGCCGTTTTCATAAATGAAGGTTTGACACCCAAAGACAGACTTATCAAATTAAATCAAATAGCAATTCAACAAATGAGCATACTAGAAGATATCAAAAATAAAAAGTTATTGAAATAATTTATGGAACAACAAATTCAACTCAACGACCACAACAAGCAGGAGTATCCTCCTATGCATACAGCAGAGCATCTACTCAACGCAACCATGGTGAAAGCCTTCGGTTGCCCGCGTTCCCGCAATGCCCACATCGAAAGAAAAAAGAGCAAATGTGACTATATACTTTCCTCATGTCCGACAGCGGAACAAATCCAGTCAATTGAAGAGATGGTAAATGAAGCAATTGATCAAAACCTACCTGTGACTGTTGAGTATATGACACACGAACAGGCCAAAGACATCGTAGATTTAAGCAAACTACCTGCTAACGCAAGTCCTACCCTTCGCATTGTCCGCATTGGAGATTATGACGCCTGTGCCTGTATCGGATTGCATGTATCAAATACTTCTGAAATGGGAACTTTCAAAATCATTAGCTATGACTATGACAAAGAAAGGCAAACATTAAGAATGAGATTCAAACTAATCGAGAAGAAATAGACATATTATCAAATTAATATCTATCTTATATAAAATAAATAAAAATAGGATACATTTTGTCATCATTATTGCAAAATTGGCATTATTATAATGACAAATAGACAATTTTAGTCTCAAAAATCACTTGGCATAAGGTTTGCACTTATAGAAGCGAACAACGGTTCGAGAGCGGATGACGGAAACCGGGAAAACCGGTAACCACCAGAAGTGAAAATACCGAAGTTCAAGAATAATTAACTGAATGTTTAACTTAAAGATAGGAGACTAAAATTATGATGCCTGTTAGAAGAACTCAAAGTTGGTTACCAAGTATCTTTAATGATTTCTTTGATAACGATTGGATGGTAAAAGCAAATGCTACTGCACCTGCAATTAATGTTTTGGAAACAGAAAAAGAATACAAAGTGGAATTGGCTGCTCCGGGTATGACGAAGGATGATTTCAATGTTCGCATTGATGAAGATAATAACCTCGTTATCAGCATGGAGAAGAAGACTGAAAACAAGGAGGAAAAGAAAGACGGTCGCTATCTGCGTCGCGAATTCTCATACTCTAAGTTTCAGCAAACAATGATTCTACCGGATAATGTAGACAAAGAGAAAATTGCTGCATCTGTAGAACATGGCGTTCTAAATATCGAACTTCCGAAACTCTCTGAAGAAGAAGTAAAGAAGCCAAATAGACAAATCGAAATAAAGTAATACAGTAACCACTTACTATTCACCGGAGACGGTGATGAAAAGGATCAAAAACAGCTCTCTCCCTTAAAGGGAAACGAGCTGTTTTTTTATTGTCTTTGCAGGCAATGCCGCCTTATTATCTTCAGTTGTTCTTCCGATAACTAATTACCGCCCAACTATTAAACACGACTGCAAAAAGCAACAATATTCCGAACTGCGGCAGCAAATCAAAGAAACCACTCCCCTTCAGATATATCATTCGCATCACCTCCATAAAATACCTCAAAGGATTGAATATCGTTATTATTTGTGCCCATTCCGGCATGCTGCTAATGGGGGTAAACAAACCGCTCATCAAAATCACCACCAACAAACAGAACCACATAACAAACATTGCTTGCTGCATCGTTGCTGAATAGTTGGAAACGACAAGTCCGAAACCGGACATCACCAGAACAAAAAGAACCGCGAAAAAGTAAATCAACAGAAAATGCCCGACAGGTGCTATGCCATAAATTAACCAAGCTAATATGAAACACACCGTCAGCACTAAAAAACCAATCAGCCAATAAGGCAAGAGTTTTGCCAGAATAAAAACAAACTTCGGAACCGGAGTCACATTGATTTGCTCTATTGTCCCCACTTCCTTCTCGCTAACCACATTCAATGCAGGCAAGAAACCACAAATCAAAGTCAACAACATGACCATCAATGCCGGAATCATATAGAGCTTATAGTTCAGATTCGAATTAAACAATCCCTGTGTATCAACCTGTATGGAAGGGAAAGTGCCGGAAACGGTAGCTACTTCGGGATGTTCCGAACGTAGTTCGACTGCATAATCATTAATGATAGAAGATAAATAAGAACTGCCCAGACCGCCTTTCGTTCCATTCACGGCATTGGCTGCTATCAATACATGAGCATCCTCTCCATTCATCCAGTCCCGTTCCAAGTGCCTCGGAATTTCCATCACAATATCCGCCGTTCCAATTTCAATGTTTCGAAGACCTTCTTCATACGAGGCCGGTATTTCTACCAAGCGAAAGTAAGTGGAGGCAGCAATCTTATTCACTAAACGTTGCGAAATAGCGGAATGGTCATTATCCACAATATTCAGCTGTATATTCTTGATTTCCAGATTTACCGCCCAAGGCATCAATAGCATAATCATGCACGGAAATACAAGAATCAATTTCGGAAGAAACGAATTGCGAAGCAATTGTTTAAACTCTTTTTCTATCAGGAACTTTATCATAAATAATTCTTCAGTTGGCCAATGTACCAATTGACATGCAGGATAGCACAGTCAATTGACATATCAACATATTATATTATTCCAATCTATACTTGAATTTCTTGATACTGATCGTAATAAGTACCGTCGCCATTAATAATAAGATGCCAATCTCCTTATATACCAATACAACAGGCACTCCTTCAATCATCAATTTTCGCACAGCCTGAATATACCAACGCGCCGGAAGTATATCCGAGATCCATTGAAGTATCAACGGCATACTCTCAATAGGGAAAATCATCCCCGATAAGAGCATTGTGGGCATCATCAGCATCAAACCGGAAACCAGCATGGCCGCAACCTGTGTACGCGTGATTGATGAAATCAATAAGCCCAATGCCAAGGATACGAAGATAAACAACAAAGAGACTGTTATCAACCAGAACAAACTTCCTACTACCGGAACATCCAGTACAAAGACCGAAAGTAAAAGGATGGTAATCAGATTGACAAACGACAACACAAAATAAGGTACAGCCTTTGCCAAAATAATAAATAGTGGCTTCACAGGCGAAACCAGTAATACTTCCATGGTACCCGTCTCTTTTTCACGAACGATGGAAATCGAGGTCATCATAGCACAAATCAGCATCAGGATCAAACCCATTACCCCCGGAACAAAATTATAAGCACTCTTCATTTGCGGGTTATACAACAGTTTTATATCAGGCGTTAAACGGGCAGCCGACATATTGGGCGGCATCATTTCCTGACCTACCATAGAAACAATTCCCGTCGCATAATTAACCTGCGAAGTCGACATATTCGGATCTGTCGCATCTACTACCAGCTGTACACGAGCATCACCCGTATAGAGATCATCAACAAAACGTTCGCTAAAAACAATCGCCATATCAACTTTATTCTTCAGAAAAGCAGCTTCCATTTCCTGGGGCGAATGGAAACTCGCAGTAACGGTGAAATACTCACTAGCGTCCAAACGATCAATTATTTTTCGTGTCACCACATCATTAGAAGGATCGAGTACCGCTAACCGGACATTTTTCACCTCTGTAGTGATGGCAAAACCGAATAGTATAATTTGCACAATCGGCATCCCCAACAAAATCAGCATGGTTCGCCGGTCACGGAAAATATGATAAAATTCTTTCTTTACAAAAGCTATAAACTGTCTCATAATCAATCTGCTTTACGCACCGCACTGCGGGCTAATTTCTGAAAAACATCATCCATCGTTTCCGCGCCGAATTGTTGCTTCAGACGGGCAGGTGTATCAAGAGCTTTAATCTGACCGTCCACCATGATAGATATCCGGTTACAATATTCCGCTTCATCCATATAATGGGTAGTGACAAACACGGTGATTCCCTGATCGGCTGCCTGATAAATCAATTCCCAAAACTGCCTTCTCGTAGCAGGATCTACTCCACCCGTCGGCTCATCCAGAAAAACAATTCTCGGTTCGTGGAAGATTGAAACTGAAAAAGCTAATTTCTGCTTCCATCCCACCGGAAGACTCTTCACCAGAGTATCCCGCTCGGAAGCAAGCCCCAGGCGATCCAACAATTCTTCCGTCTTCCGTTCTATCTCTTGCTCTTTCATCCCATAAATCCCGGCAAACAGACGGATATTCTCCCACACTTTCAAATCTTCATACAGCGAAAACTTCTGACTCATATATCCGATATGCTTCTTTACTTGTTCAGCCTCCCGGAAAATATCATATCCTGCCACCTTTCCTATGCCCGATGTCGGTTTGCTCAATCCGCAAAGCATGCGCATAGCTGTAGTCTTTCCGGCTCCATTGGCACCCAAGAAGCCAAATATCTCTCCCCGATTCACCTGAAAGGAGATATGATCTACCGCTGTAAAATTGCCAAAACACTTTGTCAGTTGCTCCACCTCAATGACCGGAGCGGTTCCATGTCTCACCTCCTCCCGTTCTAAAGAAGGAGGACAAAGGATGGACGCAAATTGCTGAAGAATACGCTCGGGGGTATCAATGCCATGAATCTTTCCATGATTGATAAAAGCAATCCGGTCACATTGCCGGGCTTCATCCATGATGGGAGTAGAAACAACAATAGTAATACCCTGTTCCCGCAAGTTCCGAAGCATTTGCCAAAATTCCTTGCGCGACACAGGATCCACCCCGGTAGTGGGTTCATCCAGAAATAAAATATCCGGTTTATGGATCAAAGCACAACTCAACGCCAGTTTCTGCTTCATACCACCCGACAAGGCCCCTGCCCTTCTTTTCCTGAACGGTTCTATCTGCTGATAGATATCTTTAATTAAATCATAGTTCTCCTGAACAGTCGTATGGAATACGGTTGCGAAAAACTCCAGATTCTCCTCTACTGAAAGATCCTGATAAAGTGAAAAACGACCGGGCATATATCCCACCTTCGTACGAATCTGTTTATAATCTGTTGCCACATCCAGTCCACCGATCGTGGCCGTTCCCTTATCTGCCAGCAGCAAAGTAGTCAGAATACGGAATAGGGTACTCTTACCGGCACCGTCAGGACCTATCAGCCCAAAGATTTCTCCCCGTTCTACAACAAAAGAGACCTCTTTCAGCGCTTCCACCGTTCCATAGCTCTTGCCGACTTCTTTCACAACCACTATGGGTGCATCCTTCTCCATCTCCTTGACTTTAATTTTTAATCTTCACTCTTTAATTTTACTCCGCCATACATACCAATCTTCAATGCTCCGTCATTCTTCACCGCAATCTTCACCGCATAGACCAGATTAGCACGTTCATTCTTCGTCAGAATTGTTTTGGGAGTGAATTCCGAACGATCGGAAATCCATGTCACTTCCCCCGGATAAGCTTTCTGCTCCGAGTTGCCATAGTCAGCATACACAGTCACTTGATCTCCCAGTTTCACTTTTGACAACTGTTCAGAAGTAATGTAAGCCCTCAAATACATACGATCCACTTCGCCCACCTTAAATAAAGGCTTGCCAATAGCCGCCAATTCACCGGCTTCCGCATATTTAGCCAACACCGTACCTTCGATAGGTGACTGGATATGACATTTATCCAATTGATCCTCCACTTGCGCTACCTGTATAGCAACCGAATTACCTTGTTCTGTAAGGCTATTCGTACTATTACGCAACGATGATTCCTGTGCGACGAGCTGCCGTTCGAGTAATTTGACTTGCGCATCCCAATCATCCAGTTGTTTCTGATTGGCCGCACCTGCAGCAAGCAAGTTTTCCACCCGTTTCCTCTCACGCTCTGCCGTGACAATTTGCTGCTTGGTAGCGGCAATCTGTTTGGCAAGATCAGGACGCTGGTTTTCTACTGATTTCATACTGGCTTCCAATTGCAGTTTCTTTAAATACAATTGTACCGTATCTACCAAACCGATCTCCTCACCCGCTTTCAGCTTTGTTCCCTCTTCTACTTCCAGTCGTAGCAATTTTCCGGCAGCCTCGGCGGACACTATTACTTCCGTAGCTTCAAATGTACCGGTTGCGTCATAATCAGGTGTTCCATTTCCGCAGGCAGATAACATCATCAACGTTATCCCCCACATTCCTATTTTTGTTATTCTTTTCATATCCGGAGAAGTTATATTAATAATTCGTTGTATATTTCAATTGATAAATTCCCATCAACCGTTGAATCTCATGCATGGCTTTCGACTGACGCGCCAAGCTCTCATTGGTCAGTTCACGTAACATTTCAGTCACGGTCAACGTTCCATTTGCCACCTTTGCTTCGGCAGCTTTACGGATATTCGTACGCAACCGGATAATTTCATCATCATCCCGCATTTGCTTCTCCAAAGAACGGATAGCCTGATCCTGCTGTGTCATTTCCAGTCTTGTATTGAAAAGGAATACATCCCGGTTATTATCCAGTTGCTGCCTTTTCTTCTCGATCACCCGACGGTCATTTTTCAAAGTATACAGACTACCGAAATTCCATGAAAGCCGGACACCTGCCATATAATAAGGAGAGAATTCATTCTTCAGCATATTCAATCCGGGATTTCCATAAGCCCCCTGTACAAACAGTCCGAACTGTGGAAGATGACGCACACTCAAAGCCTTCTCCTGCACTTGCAGTCCGGCTCCCTGTGCATCAAACAAAGCCAACTCCGGGCGACGAATCTCACTGACAGCCGAAACCATACTTTGAGGTACAGGTTTCTCCAGCACCGTCTCCGGAGACAGCGCTTCTCCTACCAACAGTGAAAGCATTTTCAAATAAGCTGCACGTGATGATACTAAATCCACTCTTTTCTGTTTGGTATTCAACTGCTCCACTTTCACTGCATCCAGATCAGCCTGATTGGCTATTCCATTTTCCACATAAGCAGTAATCTGACGATAATTTCTCTCTAGTTCATCTTGCAACAATGTATTTTGTTTGATTTGTTCATCCAGCAGGAGAATTCCAAAATAAAGATCGTTCACGCGGTTGTTCAGCGCATACATATCTACATTCAGTTTTTCTTTCTCCACTTCAGCCTCTGCAATCGTCTGCTTCTTCTGCATACGGATTCCTCCTCCGTCCCATATCTTCTGTTGCAACTCCAACATTACCAGATATTGGTCTTTGGACAATCCTTTTAAATCTACTCCGGGAAGTTTTACCGGAATTTCTGTTACATCACTCTGATAAGAGGCCTTAGCCGAAAGAGCCAATTGAGGTAAATATCCCTTGGCTGCATTTTCCAGGTTATATTCCTTTGTCTTCTCCACTAAGCCATACTGATGTACCAGCGGGTAATTATCCTGCGTCTTCCGCTGACATTCTTCCAATGTAATCTGCGCATACGCTCCTGCTACATACAGTAAAAAGGAGAGACTGAAAATCATTCTTTTCATATCCATCATTTCTTTGGTTTCTTCGAAAGACAAAGATAAGTATTTCAAAGACACTGGTCGTTTCCAAAAGTTGGTAAATATGTTCTATTAGTTCGAAAAATAGAAAAAAGCAAATAAATATGCTGCATTTTATTACCTTTGCCGGAAAAGAGAGAAGAAAATGGAACAAAAAGAACCGATAGAGTTAGCACTTAAATTATTAGACAATCTCAATATTGTCCGGCATAACGAGTATCGCTATATATCTTCTGATTTCGGGTTCGTCAATAGCTTTGTGAAGATGGAAACGACTCTTTTCTCACTCGGTCAGCCGTATCGTATTAAAGAAGGGCGCATTGCATTCGTCAAACAAGGTTCTGCCCGAGTTCTCATTAATCTGATTGAGCATATCATCCAACCGGGATACATTTCAGTAATCGCCCCCAATTCTATCATTCAAATTATAGAAATATCTCCTGATTTTGATATGCAAATGATGGCAGCCGATCATGATTTCCTTCCTATACCCGGAAAAGATGATTTTTTCTCTTACCTTCTCCATCATCAGAAAAATATCTTATTGTTACTACTTCCACAAGAGCAGCAACAAGTGAAAAACTATTTCACTTTGATATGGGGAGTATTGCAGGAACCGACATTCCGCAAAGAAGCTATACAACATCTTTTGGTCAGCCTTCTCTATTATTTAGCATATATCGCTCAAAATAACATTGAGCTGAATCCTGTCCAGTTGACAAGGCAGGAAGAGATTTTCCAACGTTTCATCTCTCTTGTCAATACGCACAGTAAAAAAGAGCGTAACGTGAATTTCTATGCGGACAAGCTATGTCTCACTCCGCGTTATCTGAACACTGTCATCCGACAGGCCAGTCAGCAAACAGTAATGGACTGGATAAACCAGTCCATTATACTAGAAACAAAAGTATTGCTAAGACATAGCAATTTGCTCGTTTATCAAGTTTCTGATGAATTAAATTTCCCTAATCCTTCTTTTTTCTCGAAGTTCTTTAAACGAATGACAGGAATGACACCACACGAATATCAGCAAACGAAATAATCTTTATTTCGAGAACTCTTTAATCCGTTGCTCCTCTTCCAGTTTACAAATTAGTAATGTATTATCTTTCTCTGCGATGATATATCCATCTAACCCTTGAACAACAACTCGTTTTTCTTCGCTGGCATGCACAATACAATTCTTACTGTCATACAAACGTATATCGGTTCCTACCGTAGCATTTCCCGATTTATCCTGTGGCAAAAGACCGCGAAGTGCTCCCCATGTGCCTAAATCCGACCAGCCGAAAGAAGCTGGCAAGACGTAAATCGCCTCCGCTTTTTCCATCACCGCATAGTCGATAGAAATACTTTCGCAAGTTGGGAATAACTTTTTGATTGTTTCATTTTCTTTTTCCGTATAGAAATCCGGGAAAATACGATCAAAAATTTGTGCGATACCCGGAGCATATACACGCATCACGGAAGTGATAGTACGCACGTTCCACACAAAGATTCCCGCATTCCAGAAGAAACTGCCTTCCGACAAATACTTTTCTGCTGTCTCTTTATCGGGTTTTTCCTTAAATGCGTCCACCGTATAAATTTCTTTATCAGTCTGAAGCTGGTTGGCAGCAGCAATATATCCGTAGCCGGTCTCCGGACGAGTCGGCCGAATACCTATTGTGACAATAGCACTGCTATCATCTGTGAAGCGAAGCGCTTTCTCCATCACTCTACGGAACTCGCGCGTATCAATGACTAGTGCATCCGAAGGAGTTACTACAATGTTAGCACCGGGATGCTTCTTTTTGATTTTCCAACAAGCAAACGCGATACAAGGCGCAGTATTTCGTGCACAGGGTTCTGCTAAAATATTACTTTCCGGAATTTCCGGCAACTGCTCCCGAACAATATCAATATATTTTTCAGAAGTTACCACCCACATATTTTCTCTGGGGCAAACACCATCAAACCGATCTGCCGTCAATTGAATCAGTGACCGGCCACATCCCATTACATCAATAAATTGTTTAGGACATTCCGGAGTGCTCATCGGCCAGAAACGGCTCCCTATGCCACCAGCCATTATTACAACATGATTATCCATACCTATCATTCTCCTGTTAAAAAAATGTTATTTAAATAAGTGCGCAAGTTACATTAAAATGTCCAAAACAACAAATAAAGCCCAAGAGTATTTAATTTTCCAACTGAATAATCGGAAAATTGTATTTCTACAATAACAGACAAAGGCCGCTCCCCAATAATAGGAACGACCTTTGTCTTTTCATCTCAATAAGATATAATCATCTTATTTATATTCTGCCCAGCTCTTGATAGCAATATCATCAACACTCATCGTACAGAAGGCATTGATAAACGCACTGGCCAGACGAGCGTTCGTAATCAACGGGATATTCAAGTCGATGGCAGCACGACGGATTTTATACCCATTATTTAATTCTCCGGCTGTCAGATTCTTTGGTATATTGACTACCATATCTATTTCCTTGGTATGAAGCATCTCCAACGCCTGCGGATGTCCCTCTTCACTCGGCCAATATACATGAGTACTTTCAATGCCATTCTCTGCAAGCGTTTTATGTGTACCACCCGTCGCAAAGAGTTTGTATCCCTTATTCACCAGCATACGAGCCGCATCCATCATATCCGCTTTTTGCTTCATCGTGCCCGTGGAAAGCAGGATATTCTTTTTCGGAATACGATAGCCTACAGAAAGCATTGCTTTCAATACAGCACAAGAAGTATCCATACCGATACAACCTACTTCACCGGTGGAAGCCATATCTACTCCCAATACCGGATCCGCTTTCTGCAAACGGTTGAAAGAGAACTGTGAAGCCTTGATTCCGACATAATCCAGTTCGAAGAGATTCTTTTCCGGTTTTTCGACAGGCAGACCGAGCATAACCTTAGTTGCCAATTCGATAAAATTGATCTTCAACACTTTGCTGACAAACGGGAAAGAACGACTGGCACGCAAGTTACATTCAATCACCTTGATATCATTGTCTTTCGCCAAATACTGAATATTAAACGGACCGGAGATATTTAAAGCCTTGGCAATCTCACGGCTGATACGCTTAATACGACGAACAGTTTCTACATATAGCTTCTGTGGCGGGAACTGAATAGTCGCGTCACCGGAGTGTACTCCCGCAAATTCGATATGCTCACTAATAGCGTATGCCACGATTTCGCCATTCTGCGCCACGGCATCCATTTCTACCTCTTTGGCATGTTCGATAAACTGACTTACTACCACCGGATGTTTCTTCGATACATTGGCTGCCAATTTCAAGAAACGCTCCAGTTCTTCCTGATTGGAACAAACATTCATCGCAGCTCCCGAAAGCACATAAGACGGGCGAACGAGTACGGGGAAACCTACTTCTTCGACAAATTCATGGATATCTTCCATAGAGGTCAACTCACGCCAACGGGGTTGATCCACCCCGATACGATCGAGCATGGCAGAGAATTTCTCACGGTCTTCAGCATTGTCGATACTCTTAGCACTTGTACCGAGAATATTAACCTTCTGTGCGTCCAGACGCAAAGCAAGGTTATTCGGAATTTGTCCGCCAGTAGACACAATTACCCCATGCGGATTCTCAAGCTCCAGAATATCCATCACGCGTTCGAAAGTCAATTCGTCAAAATACAAGCGATCGCACATATCATAGTCCGTAGATACAGTTTCAGGATTATAATTAATCATCACGCTGCGCCATCCTTCTTTACGAATAGTATTCAAAGCCTGCACTCCACACCAGTCGAATTCTACGGAAGAACCGATACGATAAGCACCGGACCCCAGTACGACGATGGATTTATGGTCGCCCAAGTAATGCACATCATTCGCCACACCGCTATAAGTAAGATACAGATAATTGGTTTGTGCCGGATATTCGGCTGCCAAAGTATCAATCTGCTTCACAACCGGAAGAATACCCGCCTCTTTACGGTGTTTGCGGACATAAAGAATACCATCCTCCATATCACCTTCGTAGCCGATGGCACGGGCAACCTGAAAATCAGAGAAACCTTGAACCTTAGCTTTACGAAGCAATTCGTTCGGCAGATCGACAATCTGTTTGTGGTTGTTTCCCCAGCTATGCAGTTTCTCGGAAGTCTGCATGATATTCATCAATTTCTGAAGGAACCATTTATCAATCTTAGTCAGTTCATGCACCTGGTCGATGGTGTAGCCGGCACGAAAAGCCTTCGAGATAACAAAAATACGTTTATCAGTCGGTTCGCGCAAAGCCTTGTCGATATCGGAAATAACTAACTCCTTGTTTTCTACAAATCCGTGCATTCCCTGTCCGATCATGCGGAGACCTTTCTGGATAGCTTCTTCAAAAGTGCGCCCGATGGCCATCACTTCACCGACAGATTTCATAGAAGATCCCAATTCTTTATCTACGCCGTGGAATTTACCCAAATCCCAACGTGGAATCTTACATACTACATAGTCCAGTGCCGGTTCGAAGAAAGCAGAAGTAGTCTTTGTTACAGAGTTCTTCAGGTCGAAGAGTCCGTAACCCAGTCCCAATTTGGCCGCAACAAAAGCCAGCGGATAACCGGTTGCCTTAGATGCCAAAGCCGATGAACGGGAAAGACGGGCATTTACTTCAATCACCCGATAATCTTCGGATTCGGGGTCGAAGGCATATTGCACATTACATTCGCCCACAATACCGATGTGGCGGATGATACGTATTGCCAGCTCCCGGAGTTTATGATATTCTTTATTGGTAAGTGTCTGTGATGGAGCAATAACGATAGACTCACCGGTATGAATACCCAGCGGGTCGAAGTTTTCCATATTACAAACAGTGATACAGTTATCGAAGCGGTCACGTACTACTTCATATTCCACTTCTTTCCAACCACGAAGAGATTTTTCCACCAATACCTGCGGAGAGAAAGAAAATGCCTTTTCTACCAAAACATCCAATTGCTGTTCATTATCACAGAAACCGGAGCCCAAGCCTCCCAAAGCGTAAGCAGCACGAACAATCACGGGATACCCCAGTTCTTTTGCTGCGCGACGCGCATCTTCCGCGTTTTCTACAGCTTCACTCTTAATGGTCTTTACATTGATCTCATTCAATTTCTGAACGAAAAGTTCACGATCCTCGGTATCCATAATGGCCTGTACCGGAGTGCCGAGCACCTTCACATTATATTTTTCAAGAATACCTTCTTTGTACAATGCCACTCCACAGTTCAAGGCTGTCTGACCACCAAACGCCAGCATAATACCTTCCGGTTTTTCTTTCTGAATCACTTTCTCTACAAAATACGGAGTCACCGGGAGGAAATAGATTTGATCCGCCACTCCTTCGGACGTCTGTACCGTAGCAATATTAGGATTGATAAGAATTGTTTCAATGCCTTCTTCTTTCAAGGCTTTGAGTGCCTGCGAACCGGAATAGTCAAACTCACCGGCCTCACCGATCTTCAGGGCACCGGAACCCAACAGCAATACTTTCTTTATATTTTCTTTCATTGATTCTACTTTCTGGTTCACCACAGATTACGCAGATTGACACAGTCTTTTTAATAACCGATGGTGAATATGAATTACAATAGTTTTACAAATTCATCGAACAGGAATTCCGTATCCGTAGGTCCACTCGCTGCTTCCGGATGGAATTGTGCAGAAAACCAGGGGTTTCTTTTATGCTTGATTCCTTCGTTAGAGCCATCATTCATATTGATAAATAAGGGTTCCCAATCTGCGCTCAACGTATTATTGTCTACAGCATAACCGTGATTTTGTGAAGTGATGAAGCAACGTTCCGTACCTACCATACGCACCGGTTGGTTGTGGCTACGGTGACCGTATTTCAATTTATAAATCTTGGCTCCTCCCGCTTTCGAAAGCAGTTGGTTACCCATGCAGATTCCGAAGATAGGCAGTTTCTCGTTTGCCATTGCCTTGCGGATATTCTGCACCGCAGCATCACAGGTATCCGGATCCCCCGGTCCGTTGGAAATAAACAGTCCGTCATACTTAAATCCGTTATAATCATAATCCCAAGGTACACGAATCACCTCAACATTCCGTTTCAGCAGACAACGAATGATATTAGTCTTCACACCGCAATCTACCAACACCACCTTTTTAAGTTGTGAGTTAAAACCTGAAAGTTGAGAGTTGAGCTGCTCAACAGGAGTCGTTAATGAGAAAGAATGAGAGGTTCCGTCAGGAAGATAAGAGATTATTTCTTTGCAACTTACTCTGTCTACATAATTAATACTTTCATAATCTTCCATTTTCAATTCATCGTTCTCCACTTCATCGAAAACGATTTTCCCCATCATTACTCCATGTTCACGAAGCACTTTAGTCAGCTCGCGCGTATCAATGCCTGTAATGCCGGGAACTTGCTCCCGTTTCAACCAGTCGCCGAGACTTTCCACTGCGTTCCAATGGCTGTATTCATAAGAATAATCACTTACGATAATCGCTTCCGCATGAATCTTTTCACTTTCCATGAAAGTGGCAAGTCCATTCGGCTCGATAGTGAAAGGAGGAACACCGTAGTTACCTACCAAAGGATAGGTAAGCGTCATCAACTGTCCGGCGTATGAAGGGTCAGTGAGGCTCTCCGGATATCCGGTCATGGCAGTATTAAACACTACTTCGCCCGCCACCGGCTTCTCGTAGCCAAACGACTTACCGGAAAACCGGCTCCCGTCGTCAAGGATTAATGTCACATTTCTCATTCTTATTATTGAATCGTTGTATGGTTGTTAGAATTGATACATTTGTTCTATATAGTCGATGAACGCCCGGTTCACCATTTTCACACCTCCCGGTGTAGGGTAGTTGCCGCTAAAATACCAGTCGCCTTTATGATGCGGACAAGCTTCGTGCAATCCCTCCAACGGTTGATAGACGATTTCCACTTTCGCCTTGGTTCCCTTGGGTGTCAGCAGTTCCACCATTTTGGCTGAGATTTCCTCATCAGTGAACGGAGCATAAATGTCTTTCACATAGTTTACCATCTGCTCTTTCGGCAGTCCTACCTGCTCTTTCGACTTACGATATGCGGCCGCAATCACATCTTTCATATCCCGTTCCTTTAAAAGTTCGACAGCAGCCCTGAAGGCGATAAACTCGCTCATCTTTGCCATATCAATACCGTAATAGTCAGGATAACGCACTTGCGGAGAAGAAGATACAATGACAATCTTCTTCGGACCGAGGCGGTCGAGAATACCGATGATACTTTGTTTCAGCGTAGTACCACGCACAATGCTGTCATCGATAATCACCAGATTATCGACACCGGGTACAAGACTTCCGTATGTAATATCATACACATGGGCAGCCAAATCATTACGGCTGTTTCCTTCGGCGATGAACGTACGGAGCTTAATATCCTTGATTGCCACCTTTTCGCTGCGAATGCGACGGGAAAGAATAACTTCCAGTTCTTCCATATTCGGGTTATGGCCCAATGCAGCGATCTGCTGCACTTTCTCTTCATTCAAGTAATCATCCAGTCCCTGCAACATTCCGTAGAAAGCAACCTCCGCAGTGTTGGGAATAAAAGAGAAAACCGTATGATCGATGTCATTATTGATTGCTTTCAGTATTCTCGGAACCAACTTTTCGCCCAACCGTTTCCTTTCTTTATAAATATCGACGTCACTGCCACGGGAGAAATAGATACGTTCGAAAGAACAGGCCTGATTTTCGCGCGGCTTATTGATTTGCGAAGTACGTATCTTACCTTCTTTGCTAATCAGCAACGCCTGCCCCGGTTGCAGTTCCTTGATTTCCTCAAACGGAACATTCAAAGCTGTCTGGATAACCGGACGTTCGGAAGCAAGAACAGCTATCTCGTCATCCTGATACCAAAATGCAGGCCGGATGCCCCACGGGTCGCGAATAGCGAAAGACTCACCGCTTCCGGTCAATCCGCAGATAACATACCCCCCATCCCATTCGCGACTGGAAGTACGCAGTACGTTTGCCAAATCAATATGTTCTTCTATATAATGCGTGATGCTCATACCCGTAAGCCCTTCGGCTTCGGCAAGATTGAATACACGCTCCACTTCACGGTCAAGACGGTGTCCCACCTGTTCCAACATGATATATGTATCGGCATATTTACGCGGATGCTGGCCAATGGCAGTGATACGGGCAAATATTTCGTCCACATTCGTCATATTGAAGTTTCCGCAAAGAGCGAGATTCTTGGCACGCCAGTTATTTCTTCTTAAGAATGGATGCACATAAGAGATGCCGGATTTTCCTGTAGTGGAGTAACGAAGATGCCCCATATATACTTCCCCGGCAAAAGGCAGGGTCCGTTTGGCATACGCAGCATCATGTAACTGTTCGGGAGTGAGATCCTTAAAATTGTTTTGAACATTTTCAAAAATCTCCGTAATAGCCCCGGAACCTAAAGCACGTTCACGAAACATATATTCTTCACCCGGATTCGCTTCCAGTTTCACACATGCCAGTCCCGCACCTTCCTGTCCACGGTTATGTTGTTTCTCCATCAACAGGTAGAGTTTATTAAGACCGTACATCCATGTTCCGTACTTTTTCTCGTAGTACTCCAACGGTTTAAGCAAGCGTATCATGGCAACGCCACATTCATGTTTCAATTGTTCCATCTATATACTATTTTAACTTTCACTCTACCGTTACCGACTTCGCCAGATTTCTCGGCTGGTCTACATCCATCCCTTTACATACCGCAATGTGATAAGCAAGAAGCTGGAGAGGTACCGTCGTAATTAACGGATCGAGACACTCTATTGTTTCAGGAAGTTCGATACTGCAATCGGCGATCTTGCTGATAACCGTATCTCCCTTCGTAACGAACGCAATCACTTTTCCTTTCCTCGCCTTGATCTCCTGAATATTACTTAGCACTTTTTCGTACAGTCCATTCTGCGTAGCAATCACCACTACCGGCATTTCCGCGTCAATCAGGGCAATCGGTCCGTGTTTCATCTCGGCAGCCGGATAACCTTCGGCGTGAATATACGATATTTCTTTCAATTTCAACGCACCTTCCAATGCAACAGGATAACTATATCCGCGTCCCAGGTAAATAAAATTATGCGCATACGTGAAAGTTTTCGATAACTCCGCCAGGGTATCATTCAGTTTCAGCACTTCTTTCATCTTCTCCGGAATATGATTTAATTCCCGTACAATTGAAAGATAATGCTGTTCGTCAATTGTTCCTTTCGTTTTGGCAAGCGTCAATGCCAGCATTGCCAACACAGTGACCTGTCCGGTAAACGCTTTGGTGGAAGCGACTCCGATTTCCGGACCTACGTGAATATACGAACCAGTGTGAGTGGCACGGGGAATAGAAGACCCGATAGCATTGCAAATACCATATATAAATGCTCCGCGGCTTTTTGCCAATTCCACAGCAGCCAATGTATCCGCAGTCTCACCACTTTGGGAGATTGCTATCACTACATCCTGTCCGTCAATCACCGGATCACGGTAACGGAATTCGGAAGCATACTCCACTTCCACCGGTATGCGGCAGAAACTTTCAATCAGATGCTTTCCAATCAGTCCGGCATGCCAGGAAGTTCCGCAGGCAACGATAATAAACCGCTTGGCATTCAACAACTTTTCCCGATGATCGATCACAGCGGAAAGTACCACATTGTCGGCTTCCACATTGATACGTCCGCGCATACAATCATGAATACAATCGGGCTGTTCGAAAATCTCTTTCAACATAAAATGCGGATATCCCCCTTTTTCCAGCTGGCCGAGATTAAGCTCCACTTTTTTAATTTCAGGTGTCATTTCAACATTACTCAAATTGACCACCTTCAGTTCTTTCCCCAGATGGAGAACAGCAATTTCTCCGTCTTCCAGATAAACCACCTTATCTGTATATTCTACAATCGGAGTGGCATCCGAAGCAAGGAAGAACTCGTCCGCTCCAATCCCCACTACCAGCGGGCTACTCTTACGGGCAGCAATAATCTCATCAGGATGCTCTTTATCAAGAATCGCAATCGCATAGGCACCAATCACTTCTCCCAACGCCAATTGAACGGCTGTCAGCAAACTGACTTGATTAGTGACTTTCATGTATTCTATTAATTGAACAAGGACTTCGGTATCTGTACTACTTTTAAAAATATAGCCTCTGGCTTGAAGTTTTTCTTTGAGAACGGCGTAGTTTTCAATAATACCGTTATGAATGAGAGCGAGCTTTTCGGAAGAAGAGTAATGAGGGTGGGCGTTAGCGGAACAAGGTTCCCCGTGAGTAGCCCAACGAGTATGGGCAATTCCGATTGTACCGGAAATATCTTTTTGCGTGACGAAATTTTCAAGATCGGAGACTTTTCCTTTCGTCTTATACACATTTAACTGTTGGTCATCACTAATAATTGCTACCCCCGCGCTATCATATCCACGATACTCCAGTCGCTTCAGCCCTTTTATAAGGATAGGGTAGGCTTTTCGTTTACCAATATAGCCTACTATTCCACACATATTATAATATTTTTATTTCGACTGCAAATATACACATTCCAAATAACATAAAGACAACAAAAAGCATATTTATTTGACAGAAATGCATAAAAAAGTTACAAACACATCAAAACGTTAAATAATATATTATTTTTAGCTCAAAAAGAAACAAATTACAATTAGTTTCCCATTAACACAAAAGAGCTAACAAATTAAAAGTAAATCTCCTTCTTTCAATTACAAATTAAAAGAAGACAGACTCTTGTTTTCATTTCGTGTTACAGAAAAGTTATATTTTACTATCATTTTGAAATTAAACCATTAATTTTGCCGAACAAATTGACACTCCAATTAGGTATTATCATACAATAAAGCTAGTAAGAATGAAGAAACAAGAACTTTTTAACAACGTAACAGAAGGATTCCCTTACCAACGACAGCCCAAACAGATGGGCTTGTACAATGCGGCATACGAACACGATGCCTGCGGTGTTGGTATGCTGGTAAACATTCATGGAGAAAAGTCACACGACATTGTTGAGTCGGCTTTAAAGGTATTAGAGAACATGCGCCACCGCGGCGCCGAAGGTGCGGATAACAAAACCGGTGACGGTGCAGGTATCATGCTGCAAATTCCGCATGAGTTTATTTTATTGCAAGGTATTCCTGTACCCGAAAAAGGACGGTACGGCACAGGATTGTTATTTTTGCCGAAAAATGAGAAAGACCAGGCAGCTATTTTAAGTATCATTATTGAAGAAATCGAAAAAGAAGGACTCACATTGATGCATTTGCGCAATGTGCCCACCTGCCCTGAAATTTTGGGAGAATCCGCCCTGGCAAACGAACCTGACATCAAACAGGTGTTTATCACCGGATTTACAGAAACGGAAACGGCCGACCGGAAGTTATATCTGATCCGGAAAAGAATCGAGAATAAGGTCAGATTGTCATCCATTCCGACAAAGGACGATTTTTATGTTGTTTCGCTTTCTACAAAAAGCATTATATATAAAGGTATGCTTTCGTCGTTACAACTGCGCAACTACTATCCGGACCTGACGAATAGCTATTTTACCAGCGGACTGGCACTGGTGCACTCTCGTTTCAGCACCAACACATTCCCTACATGGGGATTGGCACAACCATTCCGCCTTCTGGCACACAACGGTGAAATCAACACGATCCGTGGTAACCGCGGATGGATGGAAGCCCGCGAAAGCGTACTCTCCACTCCTACTTTAGGTGATATCAAAGAACTTCGCCCGATTATACAACCGGGCATGAGCGACAGTGCTTCTCTGGACAATGTACTGGAGTTCCTGGTGATGTCGGGGTTGAGTCTGCCACACGCTATGGCTATGCTCGTGCCGGAATCTTTCAACGAAAAGAATCCCATCAGTGAGGATCTGAAATCATTCTACGAATACCACTCTATCCTGATGGAACCGTGGGACGGACCGGCTGCACTTCTCTTCAGTGACGGACGATTTGCAGGAGGTATGCTCGACCGCAACGGTCTGCGCCCTGCCCGTTATCTGATTACTAAAAACGATATGATGGTAGTGGCTTCGGAAGTCGGTGTGATGGATTTCGAACCGGGAGACATCAAAGAAAAAGGTCGCTTACAGCCCGGTAAGATCTTGTTGGTGGATACGGAAAAAGGGGAAATTTATTATGATGGAGAACTGAAAAAACAGTTGGCTGAAGCCAAACCTTACCGCACCTGGCTGGCTACGAACCGAATCGAACTGGATGAACTGAAGAGCGGACGCAAAGTAGCTCATCAGGTAGAAAACTACGACTGCATGCTTCGCACTTTCGGCTACTCCAAAGAGGATATCGAAAAACTGATTATGCCGATGGCAAGCAGCGGAGCAGAACCGATCCATTCAATGGGTAATGATACTCCGTTAGCTGTACTTTCGGATAAGCCGCAATTGCTTTACAACTATTTCCGGCAGCAATTTGCACAAGTGACCAATCCGCCCATCGACCCGCTCCGCGAAGAACTGGTGATGTCATTGACTGAATACATCGGGGCAGTCGGCATGAATATTCTGACCCCCAGCGAAAGCCATTGCAAAATGGTCCGCCTGAATCATCCGATTTTGAGCAACACACAACTGGATATTCTTTGTAATATCCGTTATAAAGGTTTCAAAACAGTCAAACTGCCCATGTTATTTGAAGTAGCGAAAGGGAAAGCCGGATTGCAGGAGGCACTGAACAGCCTCTGTAAAATGGCGGAAGAATCTGTGACGGAAGGCGTAAACTACATTGTCCTGACCGACCGTGACGTGGATATTACCCATGCAGCTATTCCTTCATTGCTGGCAGTAAGCGCCGTTCATCACCACCTGATTTCAGTCGGCAAACGTGTACAAACAGCATTGATTGTAGAAAGCGGTGAAATACGTGAGGTAATGCACGCTGCGTTATTACTGGGTTTCGGAGCAAGTGCCCTGAATCCTTACATGGCATTCGCCGTTCTCGACCGCTTGGTTAAAGACAGGGATATTCAGTTGGATTATGCCACTGCTGAAAAAAATTATATCAAATCCATCTGCAAAGGCTTGTTTAAAATCATGAGTAAAATGGGGATCTCTACCATCCGTTCTTATCGTGGCGCAAAGATCTTCGAAGCCGTCGGTTTGAGCGAAGAATTGAGTAAGGCTTATTTCGGCGGACTCGGTTCGCCAATCGGAGGTATTCGCCTGGAAGAAATAGCCAGAGATGCCATTGCTTTCCATGAGGAAGGATTTGAAAAAATCAGAAATGGAAATGAAGGAACACAGAGTAATTCTCAATCTTCTACTTTCAACTTTCCATTATTAAAAAACAACGGTTTGTATGCCTTCCGCAAAGACGGAGAAAAGCACGCATGGAATCCGGAAACAATCAGTACACTGCAATTGGCTACACGGCTGGGAAGTTACAAGAAATTTAAAGAATACACTCATCTGGTAGACGAAAAAGAGAAACCTATTTTCCTTCGTGACTTCCTGGGATTCCACCGTAATCCGATTTCTATCGATCAGGTAGAACCGGTGGAAAACATTCTGCGTCGTTTCGTCACGGGGGCCATGTCTTTTGGTTCTATCAGCAAAGAGGCTCATGAGGCAATGGCTATTGCCATGAATAAAATCCATGGACGCAGCAATACCGGTGAAGGTGGCGAAGACGCTGCCCGTTTCCAACCGCTGCCCGATGGCAGTTCCTTACGAAGTGCAATCAAGCAGGTAGCTTCCGGTCGTTTCGGTGTAACGGCAGAATATCTGGTTAATGCGGACGAGATTCAGATTAAGATAGCACAAGGGGCAAAGCCGGGTGAAGGTGGACAACTTCCGGGATTTAAAGTGAATGATGTGATTGCGAAAACACGCCATTCCATTCCGGGAATTTCACTGATTTCTCCCCCGCCTCATCATGATATTTATTCGATTGAGGATTTGGCACAATTAATCTTCGATCTGAAAAATGTAAATCCACAGGCCAAAATCAGTGTGAAACTGGTAGCAGAAAGTGGCATCGGTACGATTGCCGCCGGCGTGGCAAAAGCAAAGGCGGACCTGATTGTCATCTCCGGTGCTGAAGGGGGAACAGGTGCTTCTCCGGCTTCTTCTATCCGTTATGCGGGCATCTCACCGGAATTGGGATTGAGCGAGACACAGCAGACATTAGTTTTGAACGGACTTCGTGGTCAAGTAGTTCTGCAAGCCGACGGACAACTGAAAACCGGGCGTGACATCATCTTAATGGCGCTAATGGGTGCCGAAGAATATGGCTTCGCCACCTCGGCATTGATTGTATTAGGGTGTGTAATGATGCGTAAATGCCATCAGAACACTTGTCCGGTGGGAGTTGCCACACAGAATGAAGAATTGCGTAAACGCTTTCATGGGCGTAGTGAATATTTGGTAAATTTCTTCACATTCCTGGCACAGGAGGTCCGCGAGTATTTGGCTGAAATGGGATTCACCAGAATGGATGATATTATCGGGCGCACAGACTTGATCGAACGCAAGCCCGTTGCCAACGACCCGAATCCGAAACATGCGTTAATCGACTTCACCAAATTGCTGGCACGCATTGATAACAACGCGGCTATCCGCCATGTCATCGATCAGGATCACGGTGTTTCTACTGTAAAGGATGTAACCCTTATTGATGCGGCACAGGAAGCTATTGAACATGAGAAAGAGATTTCTTTAGAATATACGATTGCCAATACAGACCGTGCAATAGGTGCCATGCTCTCCGGAGTGATTGCCAAGAAATACGGTGCCAAAGGATTGCCGGAACATACGCTGAATGTGAAGTTCAAAGGCTCGGCAGGTCAGTCTTTCGGGGCTTTTCTCGTACCGGGAGTTAACTTTAAACTGGAAGGTGAAGCGAACGATTATCTGGGTAAAGGATTGAGCGGCGGGCGCATCTCCGTATTGCCTCCTATCCGCAGCAACTTCGAAGCCGAAAAGAATACAATTGCCGGTAATACCTTGCTTTATGGAGCAACAAGCGGTGAAGTATATATCAACGGTCGTGTAGGAGAACGTTTCGCAGTTCGTAACTCCGGTGCAGTTGCCGTAGTGGAAGGTGTGGGCGACCATTGTTGCGAATACATGACAGGAGGTCGTGTCGTAGTCCTCGGGCAAACCGGACGTAACTTCGCAGCCGGAATGAGTGGCGGTGTGGCTTATGTATGGAACAAGGATGGCAACTTCGATTATTTCTGCAACATGGAAATGGTGGAACTGTCACTCATCGAAGAAGCCAGCTATCGGAAGGAGCTACACGAACTAATCCGCCAACATTATCTGTACACAGGCTCAAAACTAGCCCGTACCATGCTTGACAACTGGAATCATTATGCAGACCAGTTCATCCAAGTAGTACCCATCGAATACAAAAAAGTATTGCAGGAAGAACAGATGAGAAAATTGCAACAAAAAATTGCAGACATGCAAAGAGACTATTAACCGGCACCGGCAAAGTGCCGGAGCCAGGTTTCCATGCGGAATTATTTGAACTTAAAACTGAAAAACAATATGGGAGATCCTAAAGCATTTCTAAATATACCTCGACAAGAGGCGGGATACCGCCCTGTAAACGAGCGAATCGCTGACTATAGTCAGGTAGAACAGACTTTGAATACAAACAGCCGTAAATTGCAGGCGTCACGCTGCATGGATTGCGGTGTACCTTTCTGTCATTGGGCATGCCCGATAGGAAATAAACAACCGGAATGGCAGGATGCATTATACAGGGGAAAATGGAAGGAGGCATACGAAGTATTGTCGTCTACTTGCGATTTTCCGGAATTTACGGGACGTATTTGTCCTGCTCTTTGCGAGAAATCGTGTGTGTTGAAACTTTCCTGCGATCAGCCGGTGACTATTCGCGAGAATGAAGCAGCTATCGTGGAAGCGGCTTTTCGTGAAGGATATATACAGGTAAAGACGCCGAGAAGAAACGGAAAGAAAGTGGCGGTGATTGGTGCGGGTCCTGCCGGATTGGTAGTGGCTAATCAGCTGAATTTAAAAGGATATAGCGTTACTTTATTCGATAAGGATGAAGCACCCGGAGGGTTATTACGGTTCGGTATTCCTAATTTCAAACTGGATAAGAATGTGATTGACCGACGGATGAAGATATTGGCTGCAGAAGGAATACAGTTTGAAATGGGAGTAGAAATAGACGTCAATCATTTGCCGGAAGGATTCGACGCTTACTGCATCTGTACCGGAACGCCGACTGCACGTGATTTGAGTATTCCGGGACGTGAACTGAAAGGCATCCATTTCGCACTTGAAATGCTGGCACAGCAGAACAGGATTCTGGCAGGACAGACTTTCCCGAAAGATAAATTGGTGAATGCCAAAGGCAAAAAAGTACTTGTGATAGGTGGCGGAGATACCGGTTCCGACTGCATCGGAACCAGTGTGAGACAGGGAGCCGTCAGTGTCACTCAAATCGAAATCATGCCGAAACCTCCTGTCGGCTACAATCCGGCTACTCCTTGGCCGCAATGGCCGGCAGTCTTCAAAACGACTTCCAGCCATGAAGAAGGTTGTACACGCCGCTGGTGCCTGGCTTCCAATCAGTTCCTCGGAAAGAATGGAAAAGTGACAGGTGTAGAAGTGGAAGAAGTGGAATGGATTCCGGCAGCAGATGGCGGACGTCCCACGATGAAACCAACAGGGAAGAAGGAAGTCATCGAAGCTGATATGGTATTATTGGCGATGGGATTCCTGAAACCGGAGCAACCGAAATTTGCAAAGAATGTATTCCTTGCCGGTGATGCCGAGACTGGTGCCAGCCTGGTGGTACGCGCCATGGCGGGCGGACGAAAGGCCGCTGTGGAAATAGATGCTTATCTGAAACAATAAGTTCTGCAACAGTATACAACAGGAAGCTCGATCGCTATTACCGGTTCGTTCCATATCTGTGGAACTAAAAGATAACAGATATGGAACTAAAGGGAAACAGTTGTGGAACTAAACGATAACAATTATGGAACGAATTAAGAATAGCTAGTCAGCTTCTTAGAAATAGCGAATAAACAATCAACAGATTACATTACCCCCTCTAAAAATTAAAGTTATGTGTGGAATAGCAGGTATACTCAACATCAAAGTTCAAACGAAAGAACTAAGAGATAAAGCACTGAAAATGGCCCAGAAGATCCGTCATCGCGGACCGGACTGGAGCGGAATCTATGTAGGCGGAAGTGCCATCCTGGCACACGAACGTCTTTCCATTGTCGACCCGCAGAGTGGCGGACAACCGTTATACTCTCCCGATCGTAAGCAGGTGCTCGCCGTCAACGGTGAGATTTACAATCACCGTGATATTCGCGCTAAATATGCGGGAAAATATAACTTTCAAACCGGAAGTGACTGTGAGGTAATTCTTGCCCTTTACAAAGATAAAGGCATCCATTTTTTGGAAGATATCAGCGGTATCTTCGCTTTCGTTCTTTATGATGAGGAAAAGGATGAATTTCTGATTGCCCGTGATCCGATAGGGGTTATTCCTTTATATATAGGAAAAGATAAAGAGGGAAAAATCTACTTCGGCAGCGAGTTGAAAGCTCTCGAAGGATTTTGTGACGAATATGAAGTATTCCTTCCCGGACATTATTTCTATAGTAAAGAGGGAAAAATGAAACGTTGGTATTCGCGCGACTGGACAAAATATGAAGCTGTAAAAGAGAATGATGCACAAACCGATGATGTGAAAGTGGCATTAGAAAATGCCGTACATCGTCAGTTAATGAGTGACGTACCGTATGGAGTACTTCTTTCGGGTGGGTTGGATAGTTCCGTCATCTCCGCCATTGCCAAAAAATATGCGGCAAAGCGTATAGAAACAGACGGTGCAAGCGATGCATGGTGGCCCCAACTCCACTCTTTCGCCATCGGTCTAAAGGGCGCCCCCGATTTGATTAAAGCGCGTGAGGTGGCCGAATATATCGGTACCGTCCATCACGAGATCAACTACACTATTCAGGAAGGTCTGGATGCTGTTCGCGATGTTATTTATTTCATCGAGACGTATGATGTAACTACCGTACGCGCTTCCACTCCCATGTATTTATTGGCGCGTGTCATCAAATCAATGGGTATCAAAATGGTGTTGAGCGGTGAAGGCGCCGATGAAGTTTTCGGAGGTTATCTGTACTTCCACAAGGCCCCCACTCCACAGGCATTCCACGAAGAAACAGTACGTAAACTTTCAAAGTTGCACATGTACGATTGCCTCCGTGCCAATAAAAGTTTGTCAGCATGGGGAGTAGAAGGGCGCGTCCCTTTCCTTGATAAAGAGTTTCTCGATGTAGCAATGAACCTGAACCCGAAAGCTAAAATGTGCCCCGGAAAAAACATCGAGAAACGAATTGTCCGCGAAGCCTTTGCCGATATGTTACCGGAAAGTGTGGCTTGGAGACAGAAGGAGCAGTTCAGTGACGGTGTAGGATATTCATGGATTGACACATTGAGAGAAATCACAGCAGCTGCCGTGAGCGATGAGCAAATGGAACATGCTGCCGAACGTTTCCCGATCAATACGCCACAAAACAAAGAAGAGTACTACTATCGTAGCATTTTCGAAGAGCATTTCCCCAGTGAAAGCGCAGCACGCACCGTCCCCAGCGTTCCTAGCGTAGCCTGCTCCACAGCAGAAGCACTGGCATGGGACATCGCTTTCAGAAATCTGAACGAACCTAGCGGACGTGCAGTGAAAGGAATACATGAAGAGGCCTATACTTAACTGATAAAAAATAACGGAAATAGTAAATTCTGTTATTCTTTTGTAGCATTTCTATTCTAAAATCCCAAGGATTAACGCAGATTAGCATATTATCGGCTGATTTGCGTTATCTTTTTTATAATTTTGAGGCCAAACCCAATTAAATCTATCAAACTTTTAAAAGACCAAACAAATGAATTTAAAAAAAATGATGATGGCTTCTGCCCTTCTAATGGCTGCTTGCTGTATGCAGGCACAGACAAAAGTGATAGCTCACCGCGGTTTCTGGAAAACTCCGGGATCATCGCAGAACAGTATTTCATCACTTCTAAAAGCAGATTCCATCGGTTGTTACGGTTCAGAATTTGACGTATGGATCGCGAAGGATAACAAGTTAGTGGTTAACCACGATCCCGTATACAAGATGAGGCCGATGGAATATTCCAAAGGTGATGCGCTGACCGGACTTAAATTATCCAACGGAGAAAACTTACCCAGCCTGGAACAGTATCTGGAAGCCGGAAAAAACTGTAAAACCCAACTGATTCTCGAACTGAAAGCACATAGTAACAAGAAACGCGAGACTAAAGCGGTGCAGGGAATCGTTGCCATGGTAAAGAAAATGGGATTGGAAAACCGTATGGAGTACATCACATTCTCTCTGCATGCCATGAAAGAGTTTATCCGTCTGGCTCCTGCCGGTACTCCGGTATTTTACCTTAACGGAGACCTGTCTCCCAAAGAACTGAAAGAACTCGGTGCTGCCGGTCTTGACTATCACATGGGAGTGATTAAGAAACACCCCGAATGGATCAAAGAAGCCCACGACCTCGGCTTGAAAGTAAACGTATGGACAGTGGACGAAGTAGAAGACATGAAATCGCTGATTGAACAAAAGGTAGATTTCATCACCACTAATGAGCCGGTCATCTTACAAGAAGAGCTTAAAAAGCTTCAATAAGAAAAAATATTCACATATTAAACAATTCAACATCTGGGCTGTAAGGAAACGAAATCTTCCTTTAAAAGAAACAGGTTGTTTCTCGGTGTCAAACGGGTGTTTCCTTTTAAAGGAATCACCCGTTTCTTTAAATGGAAAATCATCTTCTATAACGCTCTAAATACCAACACTTTAAAAGTGTCATTTTTTTTAATTAAAAAGAAAAGGGATCTTCCTATGAATAACAATAAAAGATTACAGACAATTCATTGGAAATCATCCAATACTTCTTTTAATTCTTCTACTGTAAGCTCTCCTACCTGTCTCCATAGTTCATGACTATTATGCAATAGAAGGAAAGCCGGTACTGTTTCTACATTATGTGCATCGGCAATTGCTCTATTCTCTTCTGCATTCACTCTAATCAATTCTACAGTTCTCTTTTCGTAAGTTCGAAGCACAGGTCCTATCCACTCATAATGAGGGGACCAATCGGCATAGAATACCACCAACACCAGATGGTTGGTTTTAATTGCTGTTTCTAGTTGTTTCTCTATATTCATATCGCTACGTTTTTATATTAATGATAGTGCTAAAACAATGAATACAGAAAAAGGTTCTTCAAAATATCCCGCAAGCAATATGATAGAGAAATAAGGTTTTTCACTTTCATATCGTCAAAAGAAAAAAGATGTATTTCCTGTTTTTATAACTGGTTTCATCGATTATCAGGGCTAAATATTCTTCATATATTATGAAAGGATATGCAAAACGATTCACCCAAATAACAATTTATTAATATAGATATATATATAATTTCAAATTATAACTAAACATAGTCGTATAAAAGGCGATTATAAGTTTAAAGAAAATAAATAGAGATTAGACATACTTTTCAGCAAAATATAAAGCAAAAAGTCATACCTTTGTATCGTAATAAAACAAAAGGATACAGCAACCAATAAATACCAATCAAAATGACATCAAAGATTAAGTTCACTAAAATGCATGGAGCAGGAAATGACTACATATATGTAGACACGACCAGATATCCGATAGCAGACCCTGAAAAGAAAGCGATCGAATGGAGCAAGTTTCATACAGGAATCGGAAGCGATGGACTTATATTGATTGGTGTCTCTGATAAAGCAGATTTCAGTATGCGTATTTTCAATGCCGACGGTTCGGAAGCAATGATGTGTGGCAATGGCAGCCGCTGTGTAGGCAAATATGTATATGAATACGGATTGACTGATAAAACAGAAATAACTTTGGAAACACTATCGGGAATTAAGATTCTGAAATTGCAGGTAGAGGAAAAAACAGTCAGTGCAGTCACCGTAGATATGGGCAGTCCGCAAGAAACAGGAGAGATTGATTGGGGAAAGAAATATCCTTTCCGATCTACTAAAGTATCAATGGGTAATCCTCATCTCGTCACATTTGTTGATGACATTACCCAAATTAATCTTCCGGAAATTGGTCCTGAACTGGAGAATCATCTTCTCTTTCCCGACAGAACGAATGTAGAGTTTGCACAGTTCGTCGGTAAAGACACCATACGGATGAGAGTGTGGGAAAGAGGATCGGGAATTACTCAGGCTTGCGGGACAGGTGCTTGCGCCACAGCAGTAGCCGCCTTCATCAACGGACTTGCAGGAAGAAAAAGCGATGTGATAATGGATGGAGGAACAGTTACCATCGAATGGGATGAAACCTCCGGACATATATTAATGACCGGACCGGCAACCAAGGTTTTCGATGGAGAGATTGATGATAAGTATTAAGTATTAGATTTTGCAGAACTTAAAACAATAACAAGATGGCATTAGTAAACGAGCATTTTTTAAAATTACCGGGAAGTTATTTATTCTCGGATATAGCGAAAAAGGTAAATACTTTCAGGATAACGCATCCCAAACAGGACATCATCCGGCTAGGTATCGGCGACGTTACGCAGCCACTTCCTCCAGCCTGTATAGAAGCAATGCACAAAGCAGTAGAAGAACTGGCCAGCAAGGATACATTCCGCGGATATGGTCCTGAACAGGGATATGATTTTCTGATTGAAGCAATCATAAAGAACGATTTCGCTCCACGCGGGATTCATTTCTCAGCATCCGAAATTTTCGTCAACGACGGGGCTAAAAGCGATACCGGAAATATAGGTGATATTCTTCGCCACGACAATAGCGTAGGTGTTACAGATCCCATCTATCCGGTTTACATAGATAGTAACGTTATGTGTGGACGCGCCGGGGTACTGGAAGAAGAAACGGGTAAATGGAGCAACGTTACTTATATGCCTTGCACAAGTGAGAACAACTTTATCCCGGAAATTCCGGTCAAACAGATAGACATCGTTTATCTCTGTTATCCGAACAACCCGACAGGGACCACCTTAACCAAACCGGAACTGAAAAAGTGGGTGGATTATGCCCTGGCAAACGATACACTGATTCTGTTCGATGCTGCTTACGAGGCATATATCCAGGACGAGAATGTCCCCCACTCTATCTATGAGATTAAGGGAGCTAAAAAGTGCGCGATTGAATTCCGTAGTTTTTCAAAAACGGCAGGATTTACAGGAGTACGCTGCGGATATACCGTGGTTCCGAAAGAGCTCACTGCCGCCACTCTGGAAGGCGATCGCATACCACTCAACAGATTATGGAACCGACGCCAGTGTACTAAGTTCAACGGCACTTCTTATATTACTCAACGGGCAGCAGAAGCCGTTTACAGTGCAGAAGGCAAGGCTCAGATTAAAAAAACAATCGACTATTATATGACCAACGCAAAAATCATGAAGGAAGGACTGGAAGCGACGGGATTGAAAGTATACGGCGGAGTCAACGCTCCTTACTTGTGGGTGAAAACTCCGAACGGACTTTCTTCATGGCGATTCTTTGAACAGATGTTGTATGAAGCCAATGTGGTCGGGACTCCCGGTGTAGGCTTCGGACCAAGCGGTGAAGGGTATATCCGGCTGACTGCATTCGGCGAACGCAACGACTGTATCGAAGCGATGAGAAGAATAAAAAACTGGCTCTGATTGAACGAATAATGGATAGCGGGAAATGGAAAGTTCAACATCCCCCATTAAACGAACATCATCATTCCCGCATGATCAGTTATCCATGATCGGTTATCTATAAAAAACGATAGTATTTTGCGCGCTACTATATAACAAATGGACCGTACATCCACATTTTTCTAACTTTTAAAGGTAAAAAGACGATGAAAACGACGATTAACAACAAATTGGGGGTAATAACAGTAGCATTATTACTGTCAGGACTTGTCCCGTCTACAATGATGGCACAAGATAAGGTAGAAGCTTCCGTTGGAGCAGATTTGGTAAGTGGTTACATCTGGCGCGGCCAGAATTTAGGCGGGGTTAGCGTCCAGCCTTCACTGGGAATCTCTTACAAAGGTTTATCACTCGGAGCATGGGGATCGGTGGGAATTGAATCCCAAGATGCAAAAGAGTTTGATTTAACTCTCGGTTATTCAATGGGTGGATTTAGTGTTTCAATAACGGATTATTGGTTTGATAAAACATATACAGGGGATGTAGATGAATACGGAAAGGAGATTTATACAACCAATAAATATTGCCAATATGGAGCCTATTCTACGGCTCACGTATTTGAAGCACAAGTGGGATATGATTTCGGTCCGCTAGCCGTCAACTGGTACACAAATTTTGCAGGTGCCGACGGTGTGAAAGGAAACGGCAAAAGAGCTTACTCTTCTTACCTCGCACTTAGCGCACCATTCAAATTGGGAGGTCTCGACTGGACAGTAGATTTAGGTATGGTTCCCTGGGAAACGACTTTTTATAATGGCTATACCAGTGGATTCTGCGTAACAGACATCAGTCTCGGAGCATCCAAGGAGATTAAAATCACAGATTCCTTCTCCATACCGACATTTGCCAAAGTAACAGTGAATCCACGCACTGAAGGAGCCTACTTTGCTTTCGGACTAAGTTTTTAAGAGAGAGAATTTACAATACAAAGAGTGTATAGGGATTAGAAAAGGTAGTTAGAGTTTAGATTTTATCGGTTTGTTGTATGGTAACCTGCTATGGCTGCCGCTACCCTATACCTCTTTCTTTTACAAGACATACTAATATTTTAAGGTATATGAAAAAGATTGAAGCTATTATCCGTAAGACCAAATTCGAGGACGTAAAAGACGCTCTTCTCGAAGCGGACATCGAATGGTTCTCTTATTACGATGTAAGAGGCATTGGAAAAGCACGGCAAGGACGTATCTACCGTGGCGTAGTATATGACACCAGCACCATTGAACGAATTTTGATCTCTATTGTCGTACGCGACAAGAATACCGAGAAAACAGTGCAGGCTATCATCAAAGCTGCACAGACCGGAGAAATCGGTGACGGACGTATTTTCGTCATTCCTATCGAAGACGCTATCCGCATCCGCACTGCCGAACGTGGTGACATAGCCCTCTACAATGCAGAACAAGAACGTTAATCGGCAGCGGCAAGGTGCCGCTCCCAGGTTTCCTTGCGGATTATAACGTTTATAAAGAGGTTTACAACATCACTAATAAATAATAGGTATAAAATAAGATAATTATTATGGATACAAAATATAAAAGCCATAGCTTCGTAAAGCTGTGGATAGCCACTACTATATTCATTTTGTGCTGTTTTACTACTGATATGTCGGCACAAAACACAGCCGCTGCCGATACAGTTACAGCAGTTACAGAAACAATTACCGAAGTCGTTGCCGCTCCTGCCGAAGAAGCATCAGCCGCTCCCGATACGGTTGGAGAATTAGCTCTTGGATTGAATACTGTATGGATGTTGCTTGCAGCAATGCTCGTATTCTTCATGCAGCCGGGATTTGCATTAGTAGAAGCTGGTTTTACCAGAGTGAAAAATACTGCCAATATTCTGATGAAGAACTTTGTAGATTTCATGTTCGGCTCTTTACTATACTGGTTTGTCGGTTTCGGATTGATGTTCGGCGCAGGTGGATTCATCGGAATGCCCCACTTCTTCGACCTTTCTTTCATTGATAATGGTTTGCCAACCGAAGGATTCCTCATATTCCAAACCGTATTCTGTGCGACAGCATCTACAATTGTATCAGGAGCCATGGCAGAACGTACAAAATTCTCCATGTATATCGTCTACACCATCTTCATCAGTGTACTGATTTATCCGATATCCGGTCACTGGACATGGGGCGGAGGCTGGTTGATGAACGGTGAAGAAGGTTCTTTCATGATGAATCTCTTCGGAACCACATTCCATGACTTTGCCGGTTCCACAGTCGTTCACTCTGTAGGCGGATGGATTGCTTTGGTAGGTGCTGCCATTCTTGGTCCCCGTATCGGTAAATATAGTAAAGAAGGCAAATCAAAAGCTATCCCAGGCCATAGCCTGACTATTGCTGCACTAGGTGTATTCATTCTTTGGTTCGGATGGTTCGGATTCAATCCCGGTTCTCAATTGGCAGCAGCAACCGAAGCTGACGCTATCGCCATCTCCCACGTATTCCTGACTACGAATCTGGCAGCTTGTGCCGGTGGTTTCTTTGCTCTGTTGGTGAGCTGGATGAAATATGGAAAACCTTCTCTGTCATTGACACTGAATGGTATCTTGGCAGGACTGGTAGGTATCACAGCAGGATGTGACGCAGTATCTCCTGCAGGAGCAGCCTTAATAGGTGCAATATGTGGTGTCGTAATGATATTCTCCGTTGACTTCATTGACAAGGTTTTAAAGATTGACGATCCGGTAGGTGCATCTTCTGTACATGGTGTTTGTGGCTTTTTAGGAACTATTCTTACAGGTTTGTTCTCCACCAGTGAAGGTTTATTCTATGGTTACGGTTTCGGATTCCTCGGTGCACAAATATTCGGAGCATTGATAGTAGGTGCATGGGCAGCCGGCATGGGATTCATCATTTTCAAAACGCTTGATAAGATTCACGGACTTCGCGTTCCGGCACGTGTAGAAGAAGAAGGCCTTGACATTTACGAACACGGAGAATCTGCTTACAACTAATTTAGTGATGAACGGTTTAGTGATTAGTGAAAGACAGCTACGCACCACTTACTACTAATCACTCCCCCGCTAATCACAGAAAAAACTTCCGGACAGGTTTGATCGCCTTTCCGGGAACTACATAACAAAGTAATTATTTACTCTAACATATTTAACAACAAATCAAATCAGGTATTATGTCAAAACTTAGATTCAGAGTAGTAGAGACAGCTTTCAAGAAAAAGGCTGTTGAGGTAGCAACACCTGCCGAACGTCCTTCGGAGTATTTCGCCAAGTATGTATTCAACAAGGAAAAAATGTTCAAATACCTTCCCAGCAAGGTATACAATGCACTGATTGACGCCATTGACAACGGTGCTCCGCTAGATCGCAGTATTGCCGATGAGGTAGCTGCCGGCATGAAGAAATGGGCCATCGAAATGGGTGTTACTCATTACACGCACTGGTTCGCACCGCTGACCGAGGGTACAGCTGAAAAGCATGACGCTTTCGTTGAACATGACGGCAAAGGCGGTATGATGGAAGAATTCACAGGTAAACTGCTTGTACAACAGGAACCGGATGCTTCTTCTTTCCCGAATGGCGGTATCCGCAATACATTCGAAGCCCGCGGATACAGCGCATGGGACCCCTCATCACCTGCTTTCATTGTAGATGATACACTTTGCATCCCAACTGTGTTTATTGCATATACCGGCGAAGCTCTCGACTATAAAGCTCCCTTGCTGAAAGCATTGCGTGCCGTAGATAAGGCTGCCGTAGACGTATGTCGTTACTTCAACCCGGAAGTGAAAAAAGTAGTTGCTTACTTAGGCTGGGAACAGGAATACTTTCTCGTAGACGAAGGATTGTATGCTGCACGTCCGGACTTGCTAATGACCGGTCGTACTTTGATGGGACATGACAGTGCCAAAAACCAGCAGTTGGAGGACCACTACTTCGGTGCTATCCCCACCCGCGTAGCCGCTTTCATGAAGGACCTCGAAATTGAAGCGTTAAAGCTGGGTATTCCTGTTAAGACTCGTCACAACGAAGTTGCCCCGAACCAGTTCGAATTGGCCCCTATCTTTGAAGAATGTAACCTTGCTAATGACCATAACTTGCTGATTATGTCATTGATGCGTAAGGTAAGCCGCCGTCATGGTTTCCGCGTACTACTTCATGAAAAACCTTTTAAGGGCGTCAACGGATCGGGTAAACACAACAACTGGTCGTTGGGAACTGACACGGGCATATTATTAATGGGACCGGGTAAGACTCCGGAAGATAACCTGCGTTTTGTTACATTTGTTGTTAACACACTGATGGCAGTTTATCATCATAACGGATTGCTGAAAGCTTCTATCTCCAGTGCTACCAACGCTCACCGTCTGGGAGCTAATGAAGCACCTCCTGCCATCATCTCCTCTTTCCTCGGAAAACAATTGTCACAGGTATTGGATCACATTGAAAACAGTACGAAAGATGACTTAATCAGTCTTAGCGGTAAACAGGGAATGAAGTTGGATATTCCGCAGATTCCCGAATTGCTGATTGACAACACTGACCGTAACCGCACCTCTCCTTTTGCTTTCACCGGAAACCGTTTTGAGTTCCGTGCCGTAGGTTCCGAAGCAAACTGTGCGTCTGCCATGATTGCATTGAACTCTGCCGTAGCAGACCAATTGGTGAAGTTTAAGAAAGACGTGGATGCTTTGATTGAAAAGGGGGAACCTAAAGTGTCTGCCATTCTTGAAATTATCCGTGGATATATCAAGGAATGTAAAGCGATTCATTTTGACGGCAATGGTTACAGCGACGAATGGAAGAAAGAAGCAGCCCGCCGTGGATTGGATTGCGAAACCAGTGTTCCTGTTATCTTCGATAATTACCTGAAGCCGGAAACAATTGCCATGTTCGAAGCTACCGGCGTAATGACAAAGAAAGAACTGGAAGCCCGCAACGAAGTAAAATGGGAAACGTACACGAAGAAGATTCAGATCGAAGCACGTGTATTGGGTGACTTGGCTATGAATCATATCATTCCGGTAGCCACTCAATATCAAACGGATTTAATTAATAATGTCTATAAGATGCAATCTCTTTTCCCGGCAGAAAAGGCAGCGAAATTGTCTGCTAAAAACCTGGAACTTATTGAAGAGATTGCCGACCGCACAGCCTTCATCAAGGAACATGTAGATGCAATGATTGAAGCTCGTAAGGTTGCGAACAAGATAGAAAGCGAACGGGAAAAAGCCATTGCCTACCACGACACGATCGTTCCGGCACTGGAAGAAATCCGCTACCACATCGACAAATTGGAACTCATTGTTGACAACCAGATGTGGACGCTTCCGAAATACAGGGAACTGTTATTTGTGAGATAGAAAAAAAGAACGGTGAACAATAAACAGTAGACGGTAAACCAACTGTATTTTTAGACTACAATGTATTTACCGTTAACCATTCACAGTTCACCGTTATGAAATTATCTATTTCTTTTGTTGGTTGTTTTAAGTTTGCGGGGAGGGGTGCTGTGAAGCAGTCCTCTTCTTTTTTATTCGATTATCTTTGCATCCTCAATATCATCATCATCATGTACTACCGGAGTCTTTGGACGACGACGGTCAAACTTGAACCAGTTGATTAATTCGGTAAGCGAATAAACCAAACTACTCACACCAATAATTATAAATGCAGTATTACGTGCTCCTGTCGGATTAAACAAAGCGATGATACCCGCAATGAGAATCAATGAAGGAACCAGATAAAACGCTCCCGGAACAGGCATCCACCGACGTGCCATCGATAAAGAAGCAATCTGTTGCACTCCTCCCATTATCAGGATAAATCCCAATAGAAACATCAGAACATCTGCAAAGAATTCAGGCATCACAATCAGCCAAAGTCCAAATAATAAACTACCGATTCCTTCTATCGGGAAACGGGGAGCCGCCTCACCTTCCTGTCTTTTCCGACCGAAATAGCCCAAAAGGCTGATAACACCGGGAATCAAAAAGGCAACACCAACTGTTATGACAATATAACTGGCAGCCGCATTGGGCCAAATCACGAGCACCAATCCTATCACAAGTGCAAAGAGAATGCGAATAAGGGAATAATTCATTGTTTTCATAAATTCTATATTTTTTTAACCGATTCTGTTCCAATACTTTTGCGAATATAAGTGTTTCTACTGATATATAAAAATAACAAATAAACATTGTAATAAGTTCGTAATAATATCGTTATGACGATTACATCTCACATTGATATTTTTGCAGAAAATTTAGACAGTTCCCTTTCATAAATCAGCGGCTAATGAGTTCGACAAACAATTTCCTCCAAAAGAAATTGAGGTTGGCACTCCGTCACAAAAAAGATTTGATTTGCTGGTAGTAATGAGAAGAAAAGCGATTTAAGGTCATTCAACCTTAAATCGCTTGGTTTGTACATCACAGGAGTTCGGTCCTACCATGACATCAAATTCTCCTGGCTCGTAGATATATTCCAAACCGGAATTATAGAATCTCAGATCATTTTCCGTGATAACAAACTTAATGTCACGACTTTCGCCACTCTTCAGGAAAATACGTTCAAAACCTTTCAGCTCCTTCACCGGACGGGCAATCTCTGCATAAATATCACGAAGATATAACTGCACAATCTCGTAACTGTCATAGTCTCCTTTATTGGTGACAGTCACAGAAACCGTTAACTCACCGTTTTTAGGTAAAGTTTCCGAACTAATCTGAAAATCACTATAAACAAAGTCTGTATAACTCAAACCATATCCGAATGGATACAGAGGCCCATTACTCTCATCCAGATAATTACTGGCATAACGATTGAATATACGATTGTCAGGATCAGGACGGCCAGTATTCAGATGATTGTAAAATAATGGCAACTGTCCTACCGAACGCGGGAAGGTAGTTGTCAGTTTACCACTTGGAGATACTCTACCGAACAATACGTCAGCAACTGCATCCCCCGTTTCACTACCACCAAACCAGACATTCAAGATAGAATGTACATTTGTAGCCTCCCAGTTCAAAACCAAAGGACGACCCGTGAACAAAAGAAGTATGACAGGTTTGCCCGTCTTTACCAAAGCTTTTAATAAGTCTTGTTGAGCATCAGGTATCTCCAGACTGGTACGTGAAACCGATTCACCACTCATTTCCGCACACTCACCCAAAGCAGCTACAATCACATCAGCACGGGCAGCTATACGTAAAGCCTCATCCAATAACTGCCGGTTGTCTCCACGTTCAAGCGGCCGAATACCCATAGCCGCCTTTTCCGTTTCTGCATCATAATATATGTTACTGCCTTTCGCGTACAGTATTTCAGCCTTATCACCCACTGCCGAACGGATTCCTTCCAATAATGTTCCGTGCCGGGAAGGAGTACATGTCATACTCCACATTCCACACATATTATTACGCGCATCTGCCATCGGACCAATCAGGGCAATCTTTCCTTTTATGTCCAAAGGAAGTAAACGATGATCGTTCTTCAACAAAACAAAAGTTTCAGTTGCAATCGTACGGGCGGAAGAACGATGTTCGGCCGTATAAAGTTTTTCCCGGGTACGCAGAGTATCACAATATTTATACGGATCAGAGAATAATCCCAATTTATATTTGGCTTCCAGAACACGACGGCAGGCCGCATTTATCTGTTCTTCTGTTACTTTTCCTTCTTTCAGAGATTCCTCCAGTGTGTTCAGAAAACCACAGGAAACCATATCCATATCTGTCCCTGCCTGCAAAGCACGTATGGAAGCTTCTTTCAGAGGGGCGACACCGTGAGAAGACATTTCGGCTATCGAATTATAATCTGTTACCAATAGTCCCCCGAAGCCCCATTCATCCCGAAGCAGATCAGTCAGTAACCATTTATTGGCCGTAGCAGGAATACCGTCGACGATATTAAAAGAACTCATGACACTGCCTACACCGGCATTAACGGCAGCTTTATAAGGAGCCAGAAATTCGTTATACATACGCAGGCGGCTCATATCCACCACATTATAATCACGTCCTGATTCAGACGCTCCATAAAGTGCAAAATGTTTCACACAGGCAAGTATTTCATCGTTGCCCTGCATATTGTTTCCCTGATAACCACGCACATACGCTTTAGCCATTAAAGAACCCAGATAAGGATCTTCTCCGCTCCCTTCTGCGATACGTCCCCAACGGGCGTCACGACAAATATCGACCATCGGGCTGAATGTCCAGTTAATACCGTCTGCGCTGGCTTCAATGGCAGAAATGCGTGCCATACGTTCGACGACCAGAGTGTCCCAACTGCAAGAAAGTGCCAATGGGATCGGAAAAATAGTTTCGTAACCGTGGATAACGTCTGCACCTACAAGTAGAGGTATTTTCAACCGGCTTTCTTCTACCGCAAGGTGTTGCAGGGCATTAATTTTCTGAATACCCTTGACATTGAAGAAGCCGCCGATTTCCTGTTTACGAATCATATCGCTAAGTTCACCATTCATCACCGAACCTGTCACAAGATCACCACCCGAAGGCAGGTTTAATTGCCCGAGTTTCTCACGGAGAGTCATCCGGTCCATTAAGTCAGTAATGAAACAGTCCATTTCATTCTCGTGATGATTTTGGGATAACAGAGTCGGTATTAATAATATATTATATATAACTAAAAGACAATATCTTTTCATTCTTCTCATCATTAACATGAACACTTAAATTAATTACCTTACTTCTAATCAGTGACTTCTTTAAACAGTTCAAATTTATCCAAAATAGGTCCTCCATTCGTTCCCGGAGTAACACACAAGACACTCTGTCCTTTGGGTAAATTGATATAGATTTCTGTTTCTTCAAATTTATCATACCAACCACCTGTATTCGGACAACGGATTACCTGACGTGAATTCCCTATTTGCAAATTAAGACCCACATCTTCTCCACTTGTATAGCGTATCTTAAATAAGCACTCACCAGCATTTTCAGTAACGACATTAAAGGTCAAACTACAATTACCAAAGAAATCCTTCACCACCTCACCGTTTGAAGCATAAGGGTTGGCTATAATAGAAAGAGAGCTTCCAGTCATTTCGCATTTCTCTGCCTCAATCAAACTTTTTTGTTCCCAATCCCTAATATCCTTACCTTGCAGAATAGCGAGAAGAACACCATCTTTTATGGCTTTATCCGTGTTACAGAAACCAAAAATAGATTTGTAATCCCAGCATGCATAAGCAACTTTCTTTTTCTGAAATATGGAGATTAAATCTCTGTACCAGTTATAACGTGAAGCATGGTTTCCAAACGGTAGACAGCCGAATTCTCCACAATATAATCTTACCCCATTCTCTTTAGCCACTTTTAATGCCTGTTCTATTTCATGGGCAATGGTCCTTTTACTATACATTCTTTTATAAGGAGCAACAATCTTTTTCTCTTCATCAGACAATTTCTCAAAATCCTTTTCATTAATTAAATCACCCGGATATGTCAATGTCACATCAAGTTTGGCAAAGTCTGTCCACGACGCACGATAATGGGTCAATAGATAAGGTTCATAACAATGGAATGTTAACATGATATTACGATCACCTTTAGGTATCTGCAAATCTTTTATCGTATTAACACTGTTATAAGAATTAGATCCTAATATAAGCATACGCTTGGGTGCTACTTCCCGTAGCTCCTTTATCAGGCGCTTTGCCAATTCATTCCAAACCCCATTTTCCGGAGCTACCGGCTCATTCAATAGTTCATATGCCAGTAAATTCTCCGGATACTTTTCCAATTCCCTATTTATAAGCTTCCACAAATGAATAAACTTGTCCTGTTCAATGGGGTCTGCCCATAGAGGTCTCTCATTGTTACCAAAATGATGAGAACGAAGAATATGAAAATCAACAATTATCCGCATTTGAAACTCACGGCACCAACTAATTGCCTGATGCATCAATCCCATCGTTTCTGCATCTACATCCCCTGAAGGAGTGAATAACTGTTCTTCATCAACCGGCAAACGTAAATGGTCAAATCCCATCTTTTTAAGAAAAGCGACTTCGTCCTTGCCAAACTTACTTTTCCGCAACTCACCCCTATCTTTACTTTGAGAAAGCCAGTGGCTAATATTCACTCCCCTCGTAATTTCGAAATTTGACTGTAGACTTTCCATCTGGACATTTCCCCATATTGTATGGTTAGTCCACATCACCGCAATTATAATCAATAATACTGTAACTCTCATTCGAACAATCTGATTCATCATTTTCTTTCCATCTTTACAACATTAACTTTATCCAAGTTGGGACCTCCATTGATTCCCGGAATTATCACGATAGTATTTTCCCCTTTTAATAGTGTTACTGCCATTCCTGCAAATTGTAACTTATTCCACCAACTACCGGATGCAGGACAATTCAGATTCTGTTGTACTCCTCCATTTACTTGAATCCGGACGGCAGCATCCACCTCATTCATATAATATACACTCAATTCATATAAGCCTTCCTCTTCTACTGCTAAACTCAAGTTCAAACGTGCATCTCCGTAAAAATTAGTTAGAAGGCGCTCGCCTGAAGCATATGGATTATCGCTCAAAGCCACTGATGTGCCACTTGAAGTTCCACTTTCAGCCTCAACCATATAAGTCCCTCCAATATTGCTCTCACCCCTAAAAGGAATCAAAGGTAACCCCGCCTTGTTTCGCATATATCCCAACATAAAATTATGGAAACAATAACGGATATGCTTAGGAACAGCAACCTTATCTGAAGAAACAGTGACTACATCACCATCCCCAAATGATATATCCGATGCCGGATAGAAAACATAACATCCATCGACCAGTGTTTTTCCATCTGACAGCTCGAAATTTTGAAGCACACTATTCTTATCAATGTCCATCCAGCCACCACCCACATTTTTAAAAGTTAGTAAAACTCTACCATCCTCCATACACATTCCCTCAAAAGAAGGACTGGTAGAGATTATTTCACCATGCTCGTAAGTTTGGCTCAAAGCCAAATGTGCCAGACGCATACCTACTCCTTTTTTATTTGCCGGATGTATCTGATTCTCCTCTGATAATGCAACCAAATCATTTGTGCAAACCATACCAGCCGGCATAATCTCTTTCTGAACTTCATATTGGACCTCACGCAAAAGAGCAGAAACAATTCCTGTGGCTCCATTATCTTCTGGCAAAGCATACGGTGCAATCTCAGCATAATAAAAAGGCATATTTTCACCCGTCCCCAAAGAGCCTTCCCACAATGAACGCCACGATTTTACCAACTCTTTCATATTCTTCCGATATTCATACCATTTCCAGACATTCGATTCTCCCTGATACCACAGAAATCCTTTAGCTGCATACTTATGACATGGATAAAGCATACCATTATATTTATCTCCACCGGGTAGCCATGATTCTATATCAGAACCACCCCAGGCAGCAACTACCAGTCCAACAGGAACATTCAACTTCTCCTGTAGCTCCAACGCAAAATAATAAGCAACAGCACTAAATCTTTTTACTTGTCCAGAAGAAGCAACCAGCCAGTCTCCTTCCAATTCATTTTGGGACACAGTTGCACTGTTGCGTTCAACCGTCAACATACGAATATCCGAATGTTTATCAGCATTTGTCACAGCCTCTTCCATATTATCTACAGGACATCCCTCCCAGCCTCCTAAAGGCATCTCCATATTCGACTGTCCGGAACATATCCAAACTTCCCCGATCAATATATTCCGTACGATTAATGGGGCGGAAGCGCCATCATCAAACGAAAGCGTCTGCGTTTCAGGACCACCGGCAGGCGTCATAATAGACGCCTGCCATTGCCCTTTACCATCAACATTCACTACTATATCCTGCTTTATCCAAGAAGCTGATATTGTAACTGTACATTTAGGTGTAGCTTCTCCCCACAAAATTACTTTTGAGTTTTGCTGCAATACCATGTTATCACTAATCAAATGAGGCAACTTTATTGAAGTAGGAGCCTTACTCACAGGAATATCATCATTAACAGGTGTCTCCGAATCTCCACACCCATAAGCGAAGCCAGCCATCCATAGAAAAAACAGAAATATATATTTTGCCATATACCTACTTACTTCTTTATTTTACAAACCTCAAATTTATCAAGGATAGGACTTCCCATTGGTTCCGGAGTGAAAGATATTGTGTTTTTACCAGCCGAAAGATTTACAACAGTCTTTGTATCTGTAAATTCACTCCACCAACCTCCGGAGTTCGGACAAGGTATCATTTGCTTCACTCCGTCATTCACTTGAGAGTAAATCCACACGTCAGTACCACAAACGTAACGAATCTTCAAATAATAAACTCCCTCCTCTTCAACAGTCACATCAAATTTCAAATTAGAATCTCCCCAAAAATGATTCACATGTTTTCCTCCTGAAGCCGCAGCATTGTCTTCTATAATCATAGTGCCTCCGCCTTTTTCACAATCCTCTGCCTCAACAGCATAAATGGTAGTCAGTTCCGCTCCTTCTCTCCCTAACAATATATCGACTAAAGTGGCATCCTTCAATCCTCCGTCAGGAGTACAGAAACCAAAGAGCGCATTGTATTCCCATGCACCATAAGAAATCTCGGTCTCATTAAAAATAGAAACTAAATCACGATACCACGCATAACGTGAAGTCAGATTAGAATAAGGCAGGCAACCAAATTCACCACAATACAATTTCACTCCTTTTGACCGAGCTGCCGTAACAGCCACATTGATGTTATTCAAAATAGATTCACGGGTATATTCCTGTTTATAGGGACGCACAATCTCCTGTTGATCCGCAGGAAGATTATTGAAATCTTCATCTCTGACCAAAAGTCCCGGATAATTCAATGGTAAATTAAGATTGGCAAAATCTGTCCAACTAGCATGATAGTGAGTCAACAAGTAAGGCTCATAATAATGGAAAGTCAACATTATATTTTTATCTTCACTTGGTATCTGCAAATCACTTATTGTAGACACGCTATTCCATAAGTTAGAACCAATTATCAACATTCTTGCCGGGGCAACTTCACGCAATTCTGTTATCAGGCGATTCACTAACGTATTCCAAATATCACTGCTGGGAGCTACAGGTTCATTCAGTAACTCATACGCTAACATATCATCAGGATATTGTTGAAGCTTGTCATGAATTGTTTTCCACATCCGTACAAACTTATCCTGCTCTTCTTTACTAGTCCATAGAGGTTTATTATCCGCTTCATAATTATGGGACCGCAGTATATGAAAATCAAAAATCAATCTCATATCATACAATTGGCACCAATCTGCAGTTTTATATATCAGATTCAAAGTTTCTTCATCGACTTCACCTGATTCCGTAAACAACTGCTCTTCATCCACCGGTAACCGCAAATGGTCAAATCCCTGCTGACTTAAAAAGATAGCATCAGTTTCCTTAAACTTATTCTTCCTTTCTTCTCCTCTTGCACTACTTTGTGAGAGCCAATTACCGATATTCACTCCTTTGTGAATTTCAAAACCAGAAAACTCTCCGCCAATACCCGTTGAGTACACATTAAGGTTCACTTCCCGAGTGGTTTCATAGCTGGCAGTACTTACAACCAACTTCAAACGATAAATTCCCGGAGTCTCATTGCTGTATTTAAATTCATCTCCAGTTCCCTCTTGTACTCCATCCACATACCATACAGCTTCTGCATATTCAAAAGGAGTATAAATAGCCTTTATCGTAATTGTCTCCCCCTGCTTTACATTGAGTTTTCCCAATTCCCCATTTTCACCTTTCATTGGTAATGTAGGACTTGTTGCAATGATGCGAGGATAATTATCTGCTGAAATAGATTCTTCTGCCGCATCATCATTGCACGCGGCTATTAGTACATAAAAACTAATAAAAAAAATTGATTTTATAATATTCCATGTTTTCATAATCATAGTATTTTATTCTTTGTCCCACCAAATTCTACAATTCCAGTTATCTTCTCCTCCCATTCTTCCGACTGCTTCATAATATCCGGTCGGATTATAAGTCTGCTCAAATAACGGGTACTTCAATCTTCTGGGAATAGTACGGGAGTCTTTGACTGCCGCGCCATATTCTGTTGAAGGTTTCAATACAGGATATCCCGAACGTCTCCAGTTAGAATAAGCTTCTGACGGATTAATCAAATGTAAAATCCATAATTGCTCATTGATAAATTGTAATTGTCCATCTTTATCTGATGGTAGCGGATTCCGGGACAGATAACTGGCCATTTCCGTATTGGAGACTTCTTCTCCCAGATCAAATTTTTTCAGTAATCCCATGGCTGCCTTTACTCCATTTGAATAATGCACCTCTACTGTTTTACTGTCATTTATGGCCGGCCAGCGAAGTTTTGCTTCTGCCAGTAAAAGTTCTGTCTCTGCATAGCTCATAAAGATGGCAGGAGAATCTCCCTTTATAAATCCCTTGTTCAGTTGTGGACGACATTCCTTTCCGTAATACGTATCTCCATCCATAAACCCAGCAGGCCAATTATCCCACCAATAGAATCCTGGTTTTACTGCTTCTATTGATTCCAGTTGCTTCGGGGCCTTCTCTATAATAAAATCCGTCAAATCTGTTCTTAAAAATGGATCTGTTGAATCTTCCGCATAACATCTTCCTAAAATCAACAGACGGGGATCATTGGTCGTTTTTAACTTATCCCACATCGTAGTACAGAAATAACACATAGGAGCATTCTCCCGGCTACGCCACAACTGCGCCAAGCCATTACGTCTGAACTCCGTTTCGTCCCAATCCAATAAATCCATATAATGAATTAATGCATCATCTCCAGCCCCCAAAAGCCCCGATTCAATATTACAAATAGCAGTCACCCATTCTTCCGCGAGCTCCGGAGCTACTTTAACCAATCTCATTGCAATACGAAGGTTTAAAGTATTGGCAAACTTTCTCCACTTCTTTAGATCACCACTATAAATTATATCACCGGTCAGTTTATCAGCATTTTCATCCAGTTGCTCCTCCGCTTCCAGAAGTTCTTTATGCATGTCTTTATAAATCAATTCCTGCTCATCAAACTTTGGGGTAACATTTCCTGTTATATACCCCTGCTCTGCCTCAAAATATGGAATATCACCATACATATCAGTCAGGATAAGAAAAAAGTAGCATTTCAGAATCCGGGCCACCGCATTTATATTTTTCTGTTCAACATCCGCCTCCGTTCTCCAAAGAATATCCGCCAGATTTTTCAGATGACAAGTATAAATACGCTCCCATGGTTGTTGAAACTGTGCATCATCAATCAGGTATTCGCCACCAAAATGCGTTGCCGACCAGTCACCTTGCAGTTGTTGAACAAAACCTGAATAATAATAGGCAAACGGTTGTTCCATCAGCCAATCACCACCCATACATAATTGTATGTAGGATAACTGTGAGTTCGGATCGATAATCGTAGCCACTACTGGATTTTTATTAAAATCCTCATAGTCTATGCAACTACTAAATCCCATCAAAAGGACACTTAATAGCAAAGAGTGCATCCACTTTATATTCAATATTCTTTTCATAATCGGACAATTTAAAATTTAATATTCACATTCAATCCAAAACTTCTTCTGGAAGGTAACGAACCATATTCCAACCCTATAGCAGAAGTATTATAATTTGAGTCCGGATCAATATTCGGTACATTTTTATAGATAATAAAAGGATTTCGCGCAACAAATGAAACACTTAACGATTCAACATAACGCTCTATCAACTTTTTGGGAAAGGTATATCCGAATGTTAACTCACGCATCTTGACGTAACTATTATCATAGATAAAAGGTGAAGCTGTCTTATCACAGATATATCCCCAATAATCGTATGGAGCAATCGCTTTGGTATTTTTCACCCAAGATACATTGCCTGCGGCATCCACTTGCTTAACAACTCCTTCTGCAACATACCCACCGGTAGATTGCCAATTTCCTTCAACAACTCCAGCTTCCAAACGCTGTTCTTCCGATTTATGCCATTCGTCACGTCCCCTTACAGTATATGCTGCCTTACCTGATTTGGCCAAGCCACGTGCCGTCATGGAATAAATATCTGCTCCTACTTTAATATCAAAAATTGCCGATAAAGTAAATTGCTTATATCTGAAAGTAGTCGTTAGTCCCCCTGTCCAATCCCAGGTTGCTTTCCCTAACTTTTTCATATCACTGGTTATTTCAGGCAAACCGGAATCAGCATTGATAATCACGTCTCCCTGTTCATTTCTCAAGAAATCCTGCCCCATAATCACTCCGTATTCTTCTCCCGGAACAGCCAGTACCTTTACTCCCAGCCAACGGGCAGCTGCCAATTCCAGACTCTCGATTCCTGTTGACAAGGACTTCACTTTATTACTATTCTTCGAGAAGTTAAAATTAAAATCCCAAGAAAAATCTTTCGTTTGAACCGGTGTCGTATTCAATGCAATCTCTACTCCCGAGTTTTCTATTTCCCCTGCATTTATCAGTTTGGTACCATAACCTGATGTTACTGATGTGGCAACATTCATAATCTGATTATTACTGTTTTGTTTATAGTAAGTAAAATCCAATCCGATCCGGTTATTCAGAAACTTTAAATCCACTCCAATCTCAAAAGAATTGGTTTTGGATGGTTTCAGGTCTTTATTAGGAATAGTACCCGTACTAATATATCCCGTAGAATAATTACCAAAGGTTTTGTCCGTCATAATGTAGTTCAAATCCAACATGAAAGGGTCTGCATCACTACCGACTTGTGCCCAGGAAGCTCTTAATTTACCAAATGAGAAAATCGGATTCGGCTTAATCAATTCTGAAAACAAGAAGCTTCCACCAACTGAAGGATAAAAATAAACGTTATTGTTTACCGGCAGTGTGGACGACTGGTCCCGTCTTAACGTCACATCTGCATACAGTAAATCTTTCCAAGAAAGGTTTACCATTCCAAATAACGAATTAATCTCTTTACGCCAACTACCTTCCGTAATCTCTTTTTGCAGGAAACTTTGCAGAGCCACTGTCTCATGCATTGACATATTTTTAGCTGTTATGGTATGGGACTTATTATCTACGTGATACACATTCCCTCCTAATGTAATTCCATAATTGAAGCGTTTGAAGCTATTTTGATAATTAGCCATAAACTCTACATTATAAGACTTATTTTCAAAAGTTCTTTTTTGTAATTGTCCCAATAAAGTACTAGGGGTAGAATATGGAATATAATCCATAAATGAGAAGTTCACGTTTTCACCACCACCGGTCAATTTGAAATACAGATTCTTATTTACACTATATTTAAATGAAGCGACCGCAAAATACTGGTCTTTCTGTGTCGTATTCTTCATTGCATATTGCACCCAATAGGGGTTGATATTCCAGACATCTCCTCGATTCCAGTCGTAGTAGGTTCCATCCGAATGTATATAATTATCCTTCAACCATACCTGATCAAAGTTTCCTGCCAGATTCATCAGATTGTTAGCTACATTCGTTCTCGAGTCTGCCAATGCCGGACGGTTCTTTACATATTCATTTACGTAATTGACTTTGAAATCAACTTCCAGTTTCTCTGCAAGCTTAAAGAATGTTCTTAAATCAATCGTATTCCTGCTTATCTTGGCATTAGGCATAATATCCTTATTAGTCAGATTCGTATATGACAATCTTATACTGTTGTTCTCTTTGGCAGAACTTAGAATCAAAGAATTTGTGGCTGTAACACCTGTGTTAAAGAATCCCTTTATATTGTCTTTCCTGTATATAAAAGGACGAGTCACTCCATCAAAATACTTAAAAGCAATTCCTTCATCGTATCTGGGTCCCCAACTGGCACAAGCCGATTTTGCATCATCATCATTCAGATTTATTCTTCCATCCCATCCCTGACCGAATTCTGTCTGAACATCATCATATTCTGTAAGTTGCTTTTCAAAAGTAACGGTTGAGTTTACCTCCACTCCTATCGTCCTGCGATTCTGATTCTTTTGTGCTTTCTTGGTCGTTATAAGAATAACTCCATGCGCAGCACGACTACCGTATAAAGCAGAAGCAGCAGGACCTTTCAACACAGACATGGATTCAATATCATCGGGATTGATGGACGAGATTCCATCTCCCAAATCATATCCTCCATAAGCACCGGCCGAACCGAAATTAGAATTATCCAACGGTACACCATCTACTACATAAAGAGGTTGGTTGCTACCAGTTAAAGAAGTATTACCTCTAATAATTACTCTCGTACTTCCGGCTGGGCCACCAGCTGTTTGAGAAATGACCAGTCCCGGAATCTTACCAGCCAATGCATTTATAACATTGGTCTCTTTCGCTTTTTCAAGTTCTTTTCCTTTCACGTCACTGACAGCATATCCCAAAGCTTTCCTGTCACGTTTAATACCCAAAGCAGTCACTACCACTTCATCAAGTCCGGCAGTTTCCTCTTTCAATACAATATCATAGGTACGCTGTGAATTGATTTTCAGTTCTTGTTCTCTATAGCCGATATAACTTATAATGAGAACACCACCGGGAGGCAGCACGATCTCAAAATTACCATTAACATCGGTTACCGTACCATGTGTCGCATTCTTAATTTTCACAGTCGCCCCTATCAGTGCCTCTCCTTTCTCATCAGAGACTTTTCCTTTAATCTTCCAATATTGCTGTTGCTGGGAACTCCCCGTGTTTTCCAACGTAGTATTTGCATAACTTCCTTCAGACCAAAGAAAAGCCAGCAAGACACAAGCCATTAAAAATCTTAATTTTTTCATATTGTATTAAATTTATAAGAGTTATTCTATTACTAACGCAATGCATTACATATCTTCTCATTTATTTTTCGTAAGCGTTCTTCATCAAGCTTTATAACCTTACGGTCATAAGTCAGTAAACCATTTATTTCAATCTCAACATCAGAGGTTTGTGTATAAACAGCAGCGGAAAAACCTCTCGGAATAAGTTTATACAGCATATCCGCATATTTCTGATATTCGTCAGTAGCCTCTTGAGAAGAATTGAATTGTACGTATCCCCAATTCTTATCCGGTTCCCACAGATGTTCTTTACAGATCATACCAATTCCACCGAACTCTCCTAAAACATTTGCTCTTTGAGCATCATAAAGATACATTTCAGGAGCCGGATAATTATGTAAGTCAAGCATATCCCCACATGTATAATGATTGCCGCCACTTGCCGGATTCACTAAACGAGACGGATCATATTGTTTGGTCCAAGCTGCAATCTCCGGTGTTTTAAATTGTCCCCAAGCCTCATTAAATGGAATCCAGACACCAATACAAGGATAAGAATATAAGTAATCAATGACTTCTTTCCATTCCTTACGATAAATCGCTTCCGATTCTGGAGAACGTTTAAAATCAATACCATCAAAATAACTCCGGTTTTGCCATTCATAATTACGATCACCACTTGGCATATCCTGCCACACAATAATCCCTAGCTGGTCGCAATGTGTATACCATCGGGCCGGTTCCACTTTGATGTGTTTACGAATCATGTTAAAGCCAAAGTCTTTTGTCTTTTGAACATCATAACGCAAAGCCGCGTCACTGGGAGCTGTATAGAGGCCGTCAGGCCACCATCCCTGATCCAAAGGGCCAAATTGAAACAAGTCCTGATTATTTAGTTGCAACCGCACTATGCCATCCTTATCCCGTCGGGTTGAATATTTCCGCATGGCGACATAACCATTCACCTTGTCCATCGTTTTGCCATTGCTTTCCAAAGTCACCTCTGTCTTATAAAGAAAAGGAGATTGAGGAGACCATAGTTTGACATTTTCAGGCATTGCCAGTTCAATAACCTGTTTATTTACAGCTACTCCTTCAGCAACCAGCTGTTCACTATCAAATACTTTCACTCTTACCCGGCCGGTAAAGTACTCACTGGTAGTAACCGCCACATTGATTCGACGTAAATCAATATCAGGCGTCGTACGCACGTTTGTGATATGGCAAATAGGTACAGGCTCCAGCCAAACAGTCTGCCAAATACCTGTAACAGGAGTATACCAAACACCTTCGGGACGTTCCACTTGCTTTCCTCGTGGTTGTACTCCTTTATCTGTCGGATCCCAAACACGAACAGTCAGCTTATTTCCTCCTTTTTTTAAGGCGGAAGATATATTAAATGAAAAAGGTGTATACCCACCTGTATGTTCTCCTACTTTAATATCATTCACCCATACATCGGTTTTCCAGTCCACAGCTCCGAAATGAAGAAGAACATTCATTCCATTCCACTTCTCGGGTACATTAAATATACGGTTATACCATACTTCCTTTTCACCTCCCACTCTTTTTCCCACTCCGGACAGTGAAGATTCAACAGCAAAAGGGACTAATATCTTACCATCATACACAACGGGGGCTTCCATACCTTTAGGAACAATGGCATAATCCCAACAACCGTTCAGGTTCATCCATTGGGGACGCTCCATTATGGGCCGCGGATACTCCGGTAATACATTATTCGGGTCTATCTGCTCCCCCCATCGAGTCTTTATTTTGTCACCTGCCGGCGACCATTGCGCAAATGCTGCAACATTAAAAATCAATATAAATAAGAATAAAAAAATAGGCCGGATGAAGTTCTTCATAAATTGCTTCGTTTAAAGTTAATAATAGATTTGATACTTTGTTTTCACGTATCCAAAAGTAGCCACTACCCTCTAAATTCAGTAGAATTATTGAAGCTATTCATATAACAATCGAATCAAAATCTTCATTTGATTCGATAATTGCCTATGTAGAAAGGATAATTGCAGAGAAAGGTTGTCTACATCTCCACAAAGTCCTTTGGAAGTACCCCAAATTGTTTTTGGAAGCACTTTGCAAAATAAGAAGGAGTACTAAAACCAACCGCATAACAGACTTCATTTATTTTATAAGATTTATCTTTGAGAAGTACAGCTGCTTTCTTGAGACGCTCTACCCGAATATAATCATTGGGAGTCATATCAAGTATGCCTCTAATTTTCCGGTTCAAGCTGGAACGACTCATGTTCAGTAACTGTGCCATATTATCCAGATTAAAATCCGGGTCCTGCAAATTATCATATACTATTTTATTCAATTCTTCCAGAAAAACCCTATCGGCATTCGTTTGTGCCATCGTTGCTGTAAACACAAAAGGAGAATGGCAGAATGCCTGTCTTAGTTTCTCACGATTACAAAGCAGGCTCTCAATTGTAGCTATCAAATATTCTACAGAGAAAGGCTTTTCAATATATGCATCTGCTGCCAGCCTCAATCCCTCTATTTTCGATTCAAGATTTGTTTTGGCAGTCAACAGTAGTACAGGGATATGACTATACGTAAGATCTGTCTTCAATTGATGACACAATTCCATCCCGTCCATCCGTGGCATCATAACATCGCTAATCAATAAATCAATATTTGCATTCTCCAATACTTCAAGAGCTTCAACTCCGTCTTTTGCTTTCAGAACAACATAGGCCGAAGATAATTGTTTAGCTATAAATGCCAGCATATCCTGATTGTCCTCCACTATCAGAATTACAGGAAGATGAGTTCCCTTTTCCAGTTCTTCTGCCATCAGATTTTCAAGATCTGATGTTTTTTCTTCCTCCTCTAATACATTCTTCTGTAATTCCTGTGCTTCCTCTACATGGCTGACTGGAATTTCTAATGCAAAACAATTGGCTCCTTCCATATTTTCAAGACATAAGGTTCCATGATGTAACTCTGCCAAAGAACGTGCCAAAGCAAGACCGAGACCGGTACCGGAAGCATATTTTTCGTTGTTCTGAACCTGAACAAAAGGTTGAAAAATCTCTTCCCGCATATGAATGGGAATAACAGACCCGTCATTGCATACTTTTATTATAAAGCTGCTTGCATTGCACTTTACTGTTATAGTTATATAAGTAGTTGCAAATTTCACAGCATTACTCAACAAATTGCTTATAATTTTAATCAACGCTTCGCGATCGACAGCAGCGGAAATCTTTTCCGAAGGCAAATCGATAGAAAGTTTTATATCTTTTTGTCGTGCCAAAGATGTAAAACGGATATAAACTCCATACACTATTTCCTGAATATCACATTCAGATAAAATGAGTGTGAAACTATTATTGGCTGTTTTGCGAAAATCCAACAACTGATTTATAAGATTCAATAAGCGGTCAGAATTTTGCTTCATGATAACCAAATCCTCCCGCACATCATCTGCTAAAGGTTTATCTTTCAAGATACACTCCAAAGGACCTTTGATTAACGTCAACGGAGTCCGTATTTCATGTGCTACATTCGTAAAAAAGTTAATTTTGGCAGAATAAAGTTCGCGTTCTTTCCTTTGCTCAAACTTTTCCATTTGCTGCATATGCTTGCGAGCCATCCGACGCCTGGAATATCGTATAATAGCATAAAAAGCACACAATAATAAAAGAAGATAAACAGCATAAGCCCATCCCGTCAGATAAAACGGCGGACGAATATAAATATGTAATTTTAATGGCACATCATTCCAGACTCCGTCACTGTTCACTCCTTTTGCATAAAGGATATACGGTCCATATGGCAAATTAGAATAACTGACTAATGATCCCCTTGCTTCATACCATTCTTTATCAAATCCTTCCAACTTATATAATAGTTTATTCTGATCTAAAGTAGAATACCCCAGTGTCGCAAAGCGAAATGAGAAGGAATTTTGAGATGCGGTCAGTTCAATGGAGTCTGACACCGTTATACTCTGTTTCAAAGGTGATCCTTTTGTATTTGGTATTACTTCTTTATTGAAAATCATAAAGTCCGTTATCACCAAAGGAGATACATAATCATTATCGATAAAAGTAGACGGATCAAAAGATATAAGCCCTGTAATACAGCCAAAATAGATTCTTCCATCCGCCGTTTGATGACTTGAACGGTAATTAAATTGATTGCTCAATAGTCCATCGGCAATGGTAAAGTTTTTAATAACTTTGGTGTCCGGTTGGAAACGAACTAGTCCTTTGTTTGTGGTCAGCCAAAAAACACCACGCTTATCTTCTATAATCTGATGAACAACATCACTTGGTAGTCCGATAGAATTCGAATCATAACATTCGAAAGTTCCGGAATCTGAAACCAATCGACAGAATCCTCCACCTTCAGTAGTAAACCATAATTGATGACGGCTATCTTCAAAGATACTTAGAATTTTATCAGAAGATAAGCTTAGTGAATCATTTTCCTTATGGTAGAAATGAATACACTTTTGCTTCTCTGTTTCTAACTTATACACTCCATTAAAGGTTGCCAACCAAAGGTGTCCTTTTAGGTCTTCATGCAAATCATAAATCAAAGTAGGTGGGACAGATTCAATTCGTGAAAAGCAATCATTCTCATTATGATATTCAAATAGTCCGTCAGCAGTACCCAGATATATTTTACCGGACACTGTGCGTCGAATCACAAAAATATCACTGGAACTCAACCCACAGGAATCTTTTTTCCGGTAAGTTTTCACAGCATTCGTCTGTAGATTGATTCGATTAAGTCCTCCTGAAAATGTACCAATCCACAAAAATCCATTCTCCAGACATAATCCATGAATATTATGATAAATAGAATGATGATGGAACGGTTTCAGCTCCTTTGTCGTAGGATTATAATAAAACAAACCTTTATCCTCTGTACCAATCCACAAATTTCCTTTTTCGTCTTCTACGATTTCCCGAACACGTTCACCCAGTTCTTCCATTCCTTTATGAGGATATATTTTCTCAAAGAATGTATATTGTTTAGGGTAATAGTTTATTCCTCCAAAATAAGATCCAATCCACATTCCTCCTTCTTTATCTTTATATAAAGAATAGACAACATTATCTGATAATGCATAGGAAGTTCCCACCAAACTTTGAATATGGGTTATAGAACCTTTCTTGATGTTATAAGTATAAATACCGGATTCCGTACCGATCCACAACTCATTTTCAGAATAGAGCGCAATTTCCCGCACGTAAACATCATCGCCTTTATCATCTACAGATAGCAACGTACGGACTTGCCGGGTCGCCAAATTGATTTCTTTCAAGCCTTTAGTCAAGCCAACATATAACAGATTCTCTTCTCCTTTAATTATTTTATTGACTACTTCATTCTTAAAGGGTTGGGTACCATCCTGTGCGATAAAAGGATATACAGTGTTGAAATTATCAAGAGTAAAATACAGATTATCGGCATAAAAAGCTCCCCAACAAGTTCCCTGATCGAACAAAAAGTTTTTCATACCGGCCCAGGGTATTTTTAATTGTACCAAATCTTTTTGTTGTGGGTGAAAACAAAAAAATCCATCAGCAGAAGAGATATAAATGCCATCTTTATTCTCATCAATCATATATACAGAACGGGTAATACCTAAACCATCAGCAGTCTTTACATCAAAAAAATATGTATTCTCACATGAAATAGAATAAATATAGACTCCGGCATCGGTACCGATCCAGATCTGTCCGTCCTTATCTTCATAAAGTGCAGTAACACAATTATTACCCAGCATACCATTAGCTTTGCAATATACTTGAAAAGAAGTTCCATCAAAGCGATTCAATCCATCTTTAGTGCCAAACCACATAAAACCAAGATGATCTTGCAGAATAGCATATATACTATTCTGTGATAAACCATCATTAATGTTCCATGAACGGAAATAATATTGATTACTAGTCATTAAATTAGCGAATAGCAATGCAGGACAACTAATTAACACTAATAACAAAAATCTTTTCATAATATTAGATATTTAAAAATAAGCCTCAATCACATAGTGAAATCACTCTGCATATTTAGTCTCTCACCTTGACAAATATACAAAATATTAGTAATTGACAACTATTTCACTATTATTTCCTATTAAATAAATTAGGAGAACTTCTTTCTATTTTACAAAAAGTCACTACTGACACTTTGTAATTCTTAATCTATCAGAAATCGCTTCTTTCCTCCCTTTACGCTGGAGTAAAGTATTTCTGCCAACGTAGAGGCATTTAACAAAGTCACTATTATATAATCAAGCATGATATATACACATTTTGATAGATCAAGAAAACTTTTAAAATCTAAAAAGCATCATCTATACCAATAAAGTTCCCTTTTATTCTTTTCTATTTATCATTATCAAAGACCGAAATAGAAAAATCAATGGAAGGAAAGTAGAAAATACTAACAATATTTACGACATAGCGACACTATCCCAATGGTTTGCTTACTCTATCCATAGCTTTTGGTGACATTATCCGCATCTTTTGCTTACTTTATCCTTATGTTTTTCACAAATATAACGATGCTTTTCCGATAAAAACACGGTGTTTTTGTACAAAACAAGCAAAATTTTCAGCATTTTAAAGGTTTTTGCTTGCTAACAGAGAGAAATAACAAAACATGTGAGATAGCAAAATCCCTGATTACACAAACAATCGTCAGTATAATCAGGGATTCTAAAACTTTATGTAAAAAGTGTAGAGATGACGAAAAGTTTATTTAGTACAGAATCACCTTATCACTGCTAACAGTCTTATACCAATCTGTAGTTGAGCTCTGATCGTGTGCCCAATCTGCAAATTTAGAATATGCGTTCGTTATCACTGTTGTTTCTATTGGATAAGCAAATTTATCAGGAACACACAGAGCCCATGTATTATTAACAGCCTTGATTACCTCGAGCACTTCATTATCTGCCAATTGACCATTCGCCGTAGCCGAATTAAAATGAGTCAAATGGATTTCCGTTCTCTTTTGACCTATCCCCTGATAAGCAATGAAGAAGTCTAAACCATCTGTCACACTAGGGACAGATATTGCATTCTTAAGTTTGACGTTCACTTCAAGAGTGTATATATCGGTCAGAGGAGTACTAGTATTCCCTGTATTCAACATGGGACGTTGTGCTCCTGTATATCCATATATATAATGTGCATCTCCAAATAAAGGAATCACAAGTTCATTACCATTCGTTTCATAAGATGCATTTTCAAATATCCCGGAACTTAATGAGGCGGTACGTTGAGCAGCGCCTGCACCAAAACTTACCTCTTCTACATTATTTTTATCTATTCCTCGTATTCTCAAACCAGCACCTAATTGTTTCACGGCACCAACCGCCCGAAGGTCGATTTTATATTTCAGTTCTTTCACGTCATTACCGGCTGCAGGCAAAGTTACATTCAACACAATATCATTGAAATCATAATCTCCTGCTTTCGGATAGTTATCTTCGAAAGCATAAGAATAAACCGCATATCGGATCTCTACATTATCCGGTTCTTCATCAGAGTTATATCCTTCTTTAATACAGTCACCGTCAGCAGGAAATATAAATTCTGCTTTACCCGGGTTACAATAGGTAGCACCTTGCTGCAATCCTTTATTTGTCAGCCAATCAAAAGAACTCCATTCCCATTGATTTTTACCATTAGATGTTTGATCCGTTATTTCACAAATAATATTATTCGTTACTTTTGAATTAGAATAAGCCAAACCGGAAGTATTGTCTATTGTATGAATTCTTAATAAGGCAGTTCCTTGTGTCGGACCGATAACTGTTCTGAATAAATTAGCTTTGCCCGTACAAGTCAACATGGATTGTGCTTCCATCACGATATTATTATTATTTCCATTACCCGTCAATTCTTTGCAAACAGCTTCGGAAGTATTTCCCATAACAAGTGTACCAAATTGTAATTTTCCTGCCTTCAGATAACAACCGTTTTTAATATTAGTATTGTTGTTACCATCTATATTTTCAACTTCAATCGTTCCATGATTTATCAATGTGGTACCATTGGTAGAAGCATTATAAGAATTCAGTTTAAGTGTTCCATAATTCACAAAATCAACTCCACTTCCAACTCCATCAATTTTCAAAAAGTCACAATCAATCGTACCGGCATTATAGTTCGTACGCCCGGCCGAACTATTTGTTATCTGAATACCTCTGTCGCCTACAATACTTCCTTCCTGCATCACAGTTATATAAGAAGCTTGAGTTAATACCAGGCTCCCATTTTTAGCGACCTCTATCTTTCCACCATTCTCAACTATAATTTCTGTGATATTAGAAAATTGATTACTATTTTCTATAACCCATGTGCTTCCTTGAGGAACAATTACTTTCACAGCTTGGGCTCCGCCACTACTTCCAGTGGTAGTTAAGCCTCCACTAAAAGTACCATTCGGAATCTTAAACCAACGTTCTTGTTCCTTGAATACAGGCAAATTAGCATACTCAAACCATCCGAAACCTGCCCCCAAATCCCAACCGTTTTTAACTTCAGTAGCCGTCATTTTTTTATCACTAATAAACTCTGCTGTATATGGAGCTTCCACAACTGGTATACTAGTCGCCACAGCTCGTGACATAGAACGTGTTGGCGTACCTTTGTCTCCAAAATGCACTGTCACTGTACCATTTTCAATCGCTGCCGGTTGAACCAGATAACGTTTGTGCTCATCAATACGTGCAACAAACACCTTATCAAGCGCTGTTGCACAATCCATCCCCACATTCAAAGTCGTACTTTGATTGACAGTTTCTTCCGCTAAGAGTTTTGCTGTACTTCCCGGACTTAATGGATCGGCATCAAATATTTGTATCTTATAATCTATTCCCTGATCTCCATTGACTGATACATGCGCCGTCACGCTTCGTGACATTGTCCAATCACCATCAGGGTCGATGTTTTTTACAGGAAAAGTTTCTTCGTAAATTTGTCTCAGTTGATCTGCATTAAACAGATTTTTCTCATTATCAACACAACTGATAAAACCGATGAAAGACGCTAATAACGAGAAAGTGAATACTTTTGCAATGTTCTGTTTCATAATCTTTTAATGCTTTAGTTTGTTTTATTTGTGAAAAACACAAATCACTACCAATCAATAATCAGTAATGGATATACAAAGATAATTGTATTTATAAACATTATACAGATTACGTCGCATTTTCCGATTTGCAGTTAACATCTTTTAAGCCGCCTCACTCTAATTATTTATATTGAAAGACTGTTAGTTATATCGTTGAATATAAAAGTTTAATACTACTTATTCAACAGCATATAGCAAAAAAAGAGTTGCATATTTCTTTCATCTCTCCCCATTGACAAGATAAAAATCAAAGACTAAAAGGGAAAAATCAATGGCAATACAAAAATCATCACGATTCCCATAATAATCTGCAACGGCAATCCCACTTTTACATAATCCATAAAGGTATATTGTCCGGCAGGCATCACCAAGGCATTAGGCGGTGTAGAGAATGGAGAAGCAAAACACATACTTGCACCTACCGTCACGGCAAACAAGAAAGGAACCGGACTGACTCCAATCTGTATGGCACTTTGCAAAGCAATCGGAGCAAGCAAAACAGCGGTAGCCGTATTACTAATAAACATCGTCATCAACGAAGTTGTAAAATAAATACCTGCCATCAATGCAATCGGTCCGTATGATCCCAATCCGTTCACCAATGTATTGGAAATATATTCTGAAGCTCCCGTTTTCTCCAATGCCAGAGACATAGGGAGCATGGCAGCAATCAATACAATACTTTCCCAGTTGATCGTTTTATAAGCCGCTTCCACATTGCGGAAACATCCCGTGAGCACCATCAATATACCCGCTATCATAACAGCTGTAACCGGAGCAACCGGAATGAAGTCAAAAACCATCATTGCCACCATTAATACCATAATAGCAGCTGCTACCGGAGCTTTATAATCTAACGTAACTTTAGCCGCTTCCGCCAAAGGTTGCCCCAAAACAACCCAATCAGAATCTTCCTTACTAAGACGGGCAATATTATTCCAGGTTCCTTGTACCAAAAGCACGTCACCACTATGAATACGCTCATTCCCCAAATCTTGTAATAAGTATTCCTTTTTACGACGAATCCCCAATACGTTCACATTATACTTATCACGGAAACCAGCTTCTTTAATTGTCTGGTTTATCAAATTAGAGGATGGCATCAATACTATTTCAGCAATACCAATATCATAAAAATCCAGAGAGCTAGCCGTGTTTTTTGTTTCTTCCGTTGCATGGTCGCCCAAGATCTCCAACAGGTAATCTTCCGCAAAGAGTTGCACCTTATCAAAGTCTCCAGTCACATACAAAATATCCTCTACTTCTAACATCGTGTCCGGTGCAGCAAACTTTTGAGTAATCGTTTTCAGAAAACGATGTTGCGATGCATCACCACGACGAACTTCCATAATATTCAGCCCGTATTTACGGCGAACATCCAAGTCAATAATTGTCTTCCCCAAAAGCCGTGAATCTTTTATCACCTGTAAACGAAACAAATTACTGGAGAGTCCATATTCATTAACCAACTGTTTCAATGACTTGCCCGAACGTTTATTATCATCTTTCTGGCCTTTTTTAGAAAGAAACCATTTACTAAGCGGCATCAGAACCAGTGTACCGACAATTACACAGACAATGCCGACAGGCAGGAAAGAGAAGAAAGAAAGCGGCTCAAGTCCGGCGGAAGTCAACGTATTCTGTATCACAAGGTTCGGCGGAGTACCAATCAAAGTCATCATACCTCCCATACTACTTGCAAAAGCCAACGGCATCAACAGCCTGCTGGGATTCATGCCGGCACTCATCGCCAGACTAACAACAATAGGAAGCATCAATGCCACCGTACCTGTATTACTGACAAACGCACCAATGACAGAAGTCACCAACATCACCAATAGAAACAACCGAATCTCACTGGTTCCCGCAAGTTTAAGAATTCGGGAACTAATCATTTTTGCCAGTCCCGTCTGAAAAATAGCCCCTCCTACTACAAACAATCCGATCATCATAATGACTACCGAATTGGAAAAACCGGAGAGTGCCTCGTCAGGAGTTAATATCTGAAAAACAAGTAAGGCTATCAGCGCACATAGTGCCACAATATCCGAACGAATCTTACCGTTCACGAAAAAGACAGCCGAAAGAACGAGAATAATAATAGTTATTATCATACGTAATTAAATGATTGTTTTATTTTGACTCTATCAAAACGAATTTAGGTGAACAAAAATAGAAAATACTCCAGCGTTATTAAAACAAATTAGAAATGATTTTAGTTCATGAGACATCATTTAATATTTTAATACATTTCCCGGCTAAAAAAAAGATTCAAAACCAATCAGAACATCATACCATACAGGAAATAAAAGATACCATATAGCCATATCCATTCCATCATATATGATTACAGCCTTACAATATAATGTTGAAAAGCAATATATTTATGTATTATCTTTTGATAGTTAGAGAACAATTCATATCTTTACACCCTATTTATATCAAACATTTTATGGCAAACAATATTTTGTTAATTTTATGGATTGGCGAAGCACATTGGGGTTATAATTATTTACTGGTAATTATTTTACTCCTTATCATCAGCATCTTATTATATAGAATCCGCAAATTACAAAAAACAATTAAAAAGACCAATCATTCCTATCGTTTCTCTTTTGATATTCTCGACAACCTCCCTTTTCCTATCTTCGTAAAAGACATTACAAATGATTTCCGATACTATTACTGGAATAAAGAATCGGCCGCTCAATCCGGCATTAGCAGTGAAGAAGCCATCGGACATACAGACTATGAAATATACGGAGAAGAAAGAGGAGAAAAATACCGGAATATAGACAAAGAACTTGTACAAGAAAACAAAGTATATCGCAAGGAAGAAAAATATACCACCCCCGATGGAATCACACATGATACGATTGCCGTAAAATCAATTATTTCATGGGAAGGAGAAAAAAGATGGCTGTTGGCAACCCGATGGGATATCACTCAACTCAAGAATTATGAAAGAGAATTAGTTGCAGCCAAAGAAGAACTGGAAAAAGCATTGAAGAAGCAGAAACTAGCTCTAAAAAGTATTGATTTCGGACTTATCTATATTGATAAAAACTATCGGGTACAATGGGAAGAAACAAGACAAATCGCCAGTCTGGTAAAAGGAAGACAATACATACCGGGAAAAATTTGCTATCAGACCAGTGCGCTCCGTAATGAACCGTGTAGACAATGTGCTTTCAAAAAAGCAATCGAACAAGGCAAAATTATCCGACATACAATCAGAATAGACGATGTAGATTTTGAAGTGACCGCAACTCCCGTTTTCGGTGACGAAAAAGAAACTGAAATTATTGGCGGATTACTTCGTTTTGAAAACATCACTGAAAAATTAAAAATGAACAGGATGTTGCAGGAGGCAAAGGAAAAAGCCGAAGAATCCAATCGACTGAAATCTGCCTTTCTCGCTAATATGAGCCACGAAATACGAACCCCACTAAACGCAATTGTAGGATTCTCCGAAATGGTTTGTCAAACAGAGGAGGAGGAAGAAAGACAGGAATTCGTAAAAATTATCTCCAACAACAATATCTTATTATTGCAACTGATAGACGATATTCTGGATCTTTCCAAAATCGAAGCCGGTACTATGGAATTCACATTTGCGCAAACTGACATTAATGAACTGATGGAAGGCATTTGCAGACAAATGCAAGAAAAAAACTCTTCACCAGAGGTACAAATCGTATTCAGAGAGAGAGCAGATCAATGTATTATAAATACGGACCGCATACGTTTATCACAGGTTATCATCAACTTTACAAATAATGCCTTAAAATTCACTTCCAAAAGTTCTATCGAAATGGGATACCGGATTGATGAAGCAAGTGATGAAATATACTTTTATGTAAAAGATACAGGTATCGGAATTCCTGCTGACAAAATAGATAAGGTGTTCGAACGTTTTGTCAAACTGAATTCGTTTATTAAAGGAACAGGACTCGGACTAGCCATTTGCCGTATCATAGTAGAACGACTGGGCGGAGTGATCGGAGCAGAATCTAAAGAAGGAGAAGGTTCTTGTTTCTGGTTCAAAATTCCAAGAACAGAGAATATTGAGAAATAACAAACAGAATGTCTGAAAAGCTTTTAGTAAAAAAAAACAACCCTTACTACTACAAAAAAAGAAGAGCACCCTAAAAGTTTTGTGACTAACTTTCCGAATGCTCTTCATATCTTGCAGCAAAGAGATCTTTTCGTTTTAGAATCTTTCAGTTATCTTCCTAATTCTACTATTTCTCTTATGTAGGAATATGCTAAAGTGCAGTCTCTAATATTCTACGAGCGACAGCACCTGTTACATTTCCATTCTCGCCATATTTAGCACCACGCTCATTGAAGCGGCGTTCGATTTCCAGAATAGTTTCCTGTCCGATGTTCTCTTCATGCAAACGTGTAGTCAGTCCCAGTGAACGGAAAAATTCTTCGGTACGGCAAATCGCTTCATCAATCCGCTCTTCTCTCGTACCGGAAGTAATTCCCCAAACTCTTTCACCATACTGCAAAAGCTTATCTCCTTTTTCTTCATGAAGCACTTGCAGAGTAGCAGGAAGAACAATAGCTAACGTATGGCCATGTGTCAATCCGTGCAACGCAGTAATTTCATGCCCGATCATGTGAGTAGCCCAGTCTTGAGACACTCCCATAGCAATAAACCCATTCAATGCCATTGTAGCCGAAAGCATAAAATCAGCCATCAGTTGATAATCATGCTGGTTTTCACGAATTTTCGGAGCGATCTCCACCAAAGTTTGCAGAATACCTTCCGCCCAACGGTCCATAACGCGACTCTGTCCGGAAGTAGTCATATATTGCTCCATCACATGAACAAAGGTATCGGCCAATCCACAAGCCACCTGATGAGGAGGCAAGGTAAAGGTTACTTCCGGATCGAGAATAGAGAAGATTGGATAGTTGGCATAAAAAGGATATTTCTCTTTCGTTTCGCGGCGGGAAATAACTGCTCCGTTATTCATCTCCGAACCGGTAGCCGGCAAAGTCAATACAGTGGAAAGAGGTACAGTATGAGTTACCGGTCGGCCGGCAAGTACTAAATCCCAGGCATCACCATCATACAGGATTCCTGCGGAAATCAATTTCGTACCATCAATAACAGAACCGCCGCCAACAGCCAGCAAATAGTCCACTTTCTCTTCTTTTCCCAAAGCAATAGCTTTACGGAGAGTTTCGATGGCAGGATTGGGCTCGATTCCCCAGAATTCTACCGTAAAATGGTCCTTTAATGCTTCCTTTACTTGATCGTACACTCCGTTTTTCTTTACGCTTCCGCCACCAAAAGTAATCATAATACGTTTGTTGGATGGTATTTCTTTAGCCAGCCGGGCAATCATCCCTTTTCCCATGATCAGTTTCACGGGATTTTGAAAAATAAAATTTTCCATATCTTAGTCTATTGTTATTATTGGGGTTATTAGTCACTATCCTTGCAAAGATACATGATTTATCCGAACCCTGTCAGACTCAAGCAAAGAATTGTTGTGCCACGGAAGGAACCATAGCCGACAACCAGGGTTTCATATCCTCCGCTACCAATAACCAATACAATAATAATATAATGAAAATGGCAATAGCGATACCTACTAAAACTTTTCTCTGTTTCATAATTGTTTTTGTTTAAATATTCAATATTTATAAGAACAGTTCAGGTTGAAAATTGTTCTATATCAGAAAAATGAAGGCAAAAGAGAAAAAAAGTCATATTTTGTTTGCTGTTTCAAACAAAGTGTCTATATTTGCCCCCATAAAATTACAAAAGACAATGAGAACAATGTTAGTAAATACATATTGGTGGTGGCACCCGTTACAACTCCGACAGTCGTAAGGGAGCAGTGCTCGTATGTATATACCTCATTAAAGATATAACAAAATTGAAAGAGCCCTGTCGCAACCTGCGACAGGGCTCTTTTTATTTACCCGTTTCAAAACAGATTCAATAATAACATAAAAACAGATATAGGATTATGAAAAGTTTTTTAGTTGACCAGGATGGCTATTACGGAGAATTCGGTGGTGCTTATGTACCGGAAATCCTCCACAAATGTGTTGAGGAACTAACGAATAAGTACCTCGAAGTGATTGAAAGCGAAGATTTTAAAAAGGAATTCGACCAGTTACTGCGTGACTACGTAGGACGTCCTTCTCCACTCTATCTGGCCAAACGTCTTTCTGAAAAGTACGGTTGCAAGTTGTATCTGAAACGGGAAGACCTGAATCATACAGGTGCTCACAAAATCAACAACACTATCGGACAAATCTTACTGGCACGCCGCATGGGAAAGAAGCGTATCATCGCCGAAACCGGAGCCGGACAACATGGAGTAGCAACAGCTACCGTCTGTGCATTGATGGATATGGAATGTATCGTTTATATGGGAAAGACGGATGTAGAACGCCAACACATCAATGTAGAGAAAATGAAAATGTTGGGAGCCACCGTTATCCCTGTCACTTCCGGAAACATGACGCTGAAAGACGCAACCAACGAAGCGATCCGCGACTGGTGCTGTCATCCTGCCGACACTTATTATATCATCGGATCTACCGTAGGTCCTCATCCCTACCCTGACATGGTGGCACGCCTGCAATCTGTTATCAGCGAAGAAATCAAAAAGCAACTACAAGAAAAAGAAGGACGTGATTATCCGGATTATTTGATAGCCTGCGTCGGAGGAGGAAGTAATGCTGCCGGAACGATTTATCATTATATCAACGACGAACGGGTAGGCATTATCCTGGCGGAAGCGGGAGGTAAAGGAATAGAAACCGGAATGACCGCCGCTACCATCCAACTCGGCAAAATGGGAATTATCCACGGAGCACGTACCTACGTCATCCAAAACGAGGACGGACAGATCGAGGAGCCATACTCCATTTCCGCCGGACTGGATTATCCGGGCATTGGTCCGATACACGCTAACCTTGCCGCCCAAAGCCGCGCCAATGTATTGGCAATCAACGACGACGAAGCGATAGAGGCTGCCTACGAACTGACCCAACTCGAAGGTATTATCCCTGCGTTGGAATCTGCCCATGCATTAGGAGCTTTGAAAAAATTGAAGTTCAAGCCGGAAGATATTGTTGTATTGACTGTTTCAGGACGAGGAGACAAAGATATTGAAACCTATTTGTCGTTTAACGAACAGCTATAAATAATTAGTCAACCATTATTTGTAATCAATAATCAAGCAATTATAGAAATGAAAACATTTAATTATACTACCCATAGCAAACAAGTGCTCGGAGATATGCATACTCCCGTCAGCATTTATCTGAAAGTGCGCGACATGTATCCGCAATCCGCATTAATGGAAAGTTCCGATTATCATGCAGGAGAAAATTCCCTGTCATTTATAGCCCTTTGCCCTTTGGCAAGTATCGGTGTAAACGGTGGTATTGTTACTGCCAACTATCCCGATAATAGCCGTACGGAAGAACCGTTGACAAAAACATTCAATGTAGAAAAGGCCATGAACCGATTTATCAATCAGTTCCAGGTGACCGGAGATGATAAGAATGTATGCGGACTTTACGGATACACGACGTTTAATGCTGTGAAATACTTCGAGCATATCCCGGTGAAAGAAAGTCACGATGAACAGAATGATGCTCCGGATTTATTATACATATTATATAAGTATATCGTTGTTTTCAATCATTTCAAAAATGAACTGACATTAGTTGAAATGTTGTCCGAAGGAGAAGAAAGCGGTTTGCCGGAATTGGAAGCAGCCATCGAAAACCGGAATTATGCTTCTTATAATTTCTCTGTAACAGGCCCCGTAACCAGCCCCATCACTGACGAAGAGCACAAAGCAAATGTCCGCAAAGGAATCGCACACTGTATGCGCGGAGATGTTTTTCAAATCGTGCTTTCCAGAAGATTTATCCAACCTTATGCCGGAGATGATTTCAAAGTTTATCGCGCACTTCGCAGCATCAATCCTTCTCCTTATCTTTTCTACTTCGACTTCGGAGGATATCGCATCTTTGGTTCTTCGCCGGAAACACATTGCAAAATTGAAAACGACCGTGCCTACATTGATCCGATTGCCGGAACCACCCGTCGCACAGGAGACACGGTAAAAGACCGCGAATTGACGGAAGCTTTATTGGCCGACCCTAAAGAAAATGCAGAGCATGTCATGTTGGTTGATCTTGCAAGAAACGACCTTTCACGTAATTGCCATGATGTACGCGTGGTATTCTATAAAGAGCCACAATATTATAGTCATGTTATTCACTTGGTAAGCCGTGTCAGCGGTATGTTGAATGAAGGCGCAGACAAAATAAAAACGTTTATTGACACGTTTCCGGCCGGTACGTTAAGCGGTGCTCCAAAGGTACGCGCTATGCAGTTAATCAGTGAAATCGAGCCACATAATCGTGGCGCCTATGGTGGCTGTATCGGATTTATCGGATTGAACGGCGAATTAAACCAAGCGATCACCATCCGCACTTTTGTAAGCCGCAACAACGAGCTATGGTTCCAAGCCGGAGGAGGTATTGTAGCACGCAGCCAGGATGAATATGAGCTACAAGAGGTAAACAACAAACTGGGAGCACTGAAAAAGGCGATTGATTTAGCAGTCAAATTAAAAAATTAGCCGAACATAGTGACTCACTCCCCAATTATGCACGATGATTGCATAGAGTTATACATGATGACTGCATAGAGTTATGCATGATGATTGCATAGAGTCATGCACGATGACTGCATAAAATTGAAAAACAAGCTAATTAAAATCAAAAATGAAAATATTACTTTTAGATAACTACGACTCTTTCACTTATAACCTGCTACATGTAGTGAAAGAATTAGGGGCCACAGATGTAGAAGTAGTCCGCAACGACCAGATAGAACTTGATGAAGTAAATCGTTTTAATAAAATCATTCTGTCTCCCGGACCGGGCATACCCGAAGAAGCCGGATTGTTACTACCTATTATTAAAAGATACGCTCCGACCAAAAGTGTTCTGGGTGTCTGCCTGGGTCATCAGGCTATCGGCGAAGCCTTTGGAGCACATCTGGAAAACCTCAAAGAAGTATATCATGGCGTACAAACTCCGGTGAATATCATTGGTCAGGATCTGCTTTTTGAAGGGTTAGGAAAGGAAATCCCTGTCGGAAGATATCATTCCTGGGTAATCAGCCGGGAAGGATTTCCCGACTGCCTGGAAATAACGGCAGAAAGTCAGGAGGGACAAATCATGGCAATCCGCCATAAAACGTATAATGTACATGGTATTCAGTTCCATCCCGAATCAGTATTAACTCCGCAAGGAAAAGAAATTATCAAAAACTTCTTAAACGATTAAACTTATGAAACAGATTCTATACAAGCTTTTCGAACATCAATATTTGGGACGCGATGAGGCGCGCACCATTTTACAGAACATCGCGCAAGGAAAATATAATGATGTACAAGTAGCCTCACTCATCACCGTCTTTCTGATGCGTAATATTTCCGTAGAGGAATTATGCGGTTTCCGTGACGCACTGTTGGAAATGCGTATTCCGGTTGATTTGAATGATTTCGCTCCGATAGATATCGTAGGAACCGGAGGTGACGGAAAAAATACATTTAATATTTCCACAGCTTCCTGCTTTACAGTTGCCGGAGCCGGCTTCCCGGTTGTGAAACATGGTAACTATGGAGCAACGTCAGTCAGTGGTGCCAGTAATGTAATGGAGCAACACGGTGTAAAATTCACCAGTGATGTAGACCAACTGCGTCGTAGCATGGAAAAATGCAATCTTGCTTATCTGCATGCCCCTTTATTCAATCCGGCATTAAAAGCAGTAGCTCCGGTTCGTAAAGGATTGGCAGTGCGCACTTTCTTCAATATGCTCGGTCCATTGGTAAATCCGGTATTACCTGCTTATCAACTGTTAGGAGTTTACAATCTACCGTTACTTCGCCTTTACACCTATACTTATCAGGAAAGCAAAACGAAATTTGCCGTTGTTCATAGCCTTGACGGATATGATGAGATTTCTCTGACCAATGAGTTTAAAGTGGCAACCAGCGATCATGAAAAGATTTACACTCCCGAAAGTCTCGGCTTCTCCCGTTATAAGGATATTGACCTGGATGGTGGACAAACACCGGAAGATGCAGCTAAGATTTTCGATCATATCATGAATAATACAGCTACGGAAGCTCAAAAAAATGTAGTGATAGTCAACTCCGCTTTCGCTATCCATGTGATTTGCCCGGAAAAGACAATTGAAGAATGTATCGCTCTCGCCAAAGAGTCATTGGAAAGCGGACGCGCATTGGCAACTTTGAAGAAATTCATTGAGTTAAATAGTTAAATGTAAAATCAGGCATGAATATCAATTAAAATATGAAAGATATATTATCCGAGATTATAGCAAACAAACGATTTGAAGTTGACCTGCAAAAGCAGGCTATTTCTATCGAACAATTACAGGAAGGTATCAGCGAATCTCCGGCTCCCCGCTCTATGAAGCAGGCATTATCCTCTTCCGCATCGGGAATTATCGCCGAGTTCAAACGGCGCTCTCCTTCCAAAGGATGGATAAAGGAAGAAGCGTGTCCGGAAGAGATCGTTCCCTCCTATGCAACGGCAGGGGCCTCCGCCCTTTCCATCCTTACTGATGAGAAGTTTTTCGGAGGAAGCCTGAAAGATATCCGTACCGCACGTCCTTTGGTGGAAATTCCCATTCTTAGAAAGGATTTCATCATTGACGAATATCAGCTTTATCAAGCTAAAATTGTCGGTGCAGATGCCGTACTTCTTATCGCAGCAGCACTAGAACTGGGAAAATGCAATGAACTTGCAGAGAAAGCTCATGGATTAGGTCTGGAGGTCTTATTAGAGATTCATAGTTCCGAGGAACTGGCGTACATCAACAAAGGAATAGATATGGTAGGTATCAACAACCGTAATCTGGGTACTTTCTTCACCGATGTAGAAAACTCTTTCCGCCTGGCCGGACAACTTCCTCAAGATGCTGTATTGGTATCTGAAAGCGGTATTTCCGATCCGGAAATAGTTAAACGCCTCCGGACAGCCGGATTCCGGGGATTCCTGATTGGCGAAACTTTTATGAAAACACAGCGACCGGGAGAAACCTTACAGAATTTCCTGCAAGCCATTCAATAAACTAATTATTCAAAACGGACAGCCCCTATGATTAACGGAAAAATTATCAAAGTATGTGGTATGCGAGAAGCTGAAAACATACAGGACGTAGAGTCTATCGAAGGCATAGATATGCTGGGATTCATCTTTTATCCTAAATCTCCCCGATGTATCTACGAGCTTCCGGCTTACTTGCCCATTCATGCCCGGCGTGTCGGAGTCTTTGTAAATGAAGACAAGCAAGTGGTCAGCATGTATGCTGATCGTTTCGGACTGAATTATGTACAACTCCACGGAAATGAATCGCCGGAATACTGCCGGTCTTTACATTCTACTGGATTGAAAATCATCAAGACCTTTTCAGTAGACCGCCCCAAAGACTTGAAAAAGGTATATGACTACGAAAAAGTCTGTGATCTTTTTCTGTTCGATACAAAATGCGAACAATACGGTGGTTCAGGAAATCAATTTGATTGGAGTATATTGCATACATACAACGGACATATACCTTTCCTTTTGAGCGGAGGTATCAACTCATACAGCACCAATGCCCTGAAAGAATTCAAGCATCCCCGACTTGCCGGATATGATCTCAACAGCCGTTTTGAAATCAAACCGGGAGAAAAAGATCCGGAGCGTATCCGGACATTTTTAAACGAATTAAAATCATCACTTTAAAAACCCAACGTCATGAATAGAATTAATCAACTTTTCAATAGCAACAAGAAAGACATACTTTCTATTTATTTTTGTGCCGGCACCCCCACTTTAGATGGTACTGCCGATGTTATCCGCACACTCGAAAAACATGGAGTGAGCATGATTGAAATCGGTATTCCTTTCAGTGATCCGATGGCAGACGGCATTGTTATCCAAAATGCCGCTACCCAAGCATTGCGCAACGGCATGTCTTTAAAACTTCTTTTTGAACAATTGCGGGATATTCGCAAGGATGTAAAAATACCACTTGTATTCATGGGATACTTAAATCCAATCATGCAATTCGGATTTGAAAACTTCTGCCGCAAATGCGTGGAATGTGGTATTGATGGCGTCATCATCCCCGATCTCCCTTTCCGTGATTATCAAGAACATTACCGTATCATTGCCGAACGCTACAACATCAAAGTGATTATGCTCATCACACCGGAGACCAGCGAAGAACGGGTACGCGAAATAGATACACATACCGACGGATTCATTTACATGGTTTCATCAGCAGCAACTACCGGAGCACAACAGAATTTCAACGAACAAAAACAGGCATACTTCAAGAAAATAAAAGATATGCATCTGAACAATCCGTTGATGATAGGATTTGGCATCTCCAATAAAGCGACGTTCCAGGCAGCTTGCGAACATGCTTCCGGAGCTATCATCGGCAGTAAGTTCGTTACTCTGCTCGAAGAAGAAAAAGACTCGGAAAAGGCCATTCTTAAATTAAAAGAAGCGGTGAAATGATTTATAATTTATGAATTATGATTTATGCGAATCAACAGTTGAATCTGAGTCATTAGTAATACTAATAAATCAGATTCAACTACTGAATCACATAAATGATAAATGATTCACATGAATGATGAATCTACAAAATTATTCGAAAACTCATAAATCATAAATCACAATTATTTCCTATCTTTGCCAACGTTTTAACAGTAATTCAACAATTATGAAAGCAGAAACCCCTTCCGTTTTGTTAATTTACACGGGTGGAACTATCGGAATGATAGAGAATCCGGAAACAGGTGCCTTAGAAAACTTCAACTTCGATCATTTGCTTAAGCATGTACCCGAACTAAAAAGATTCAACTACCGCATCTCTTCCTACCAATTCGATCCCCCTCTCGACTCTTCGGATATGGAACCTGCTTACTGGGCAAAGCTAGTAAAAATTATCAATTACAATTATGATTATTTTGATGGTTTTGTCATCCTTCACGGAACAGACACAATGGCTTACACAGCCTCTGCATTAAGCTTCATGCTCGAAAACCTAAGCAAGCCCGTCATCCTCACAGGTTCCCAGCTACCGATCGGAACTTTGCGCACAGACGGAAAAGAAAATCTCATCACGGCCATTGAAATCGCAGCTGCTAAAAATCCGGATGGTACGGCCATCGTTCCTGAAGTATGTATTTTCTTTGAGAATCATTTGATGCGTGGCAACCGTACCACTAAAATTAACGCGGAGAATTTTAACGCTTTCCGCTCTTTCAATTATCCCCCCTTGGCACGGGTAGGCATCCACATCAAATATGAACCTAATCTCATCCGGAAACCGGACCCGACAAAGCCATTAAAGCCGCATTATCTATTTGATACCAATGTAGTTATTCTGACCCTCTTCCCTGGCATTCAGGAGAGTATCGTAACTTCTCTGCTTCATGTCCCCGGATTGAAGGCAGTTGTCATGAAAACTTTCGGTTCAGGAAATGCCCCGCAAAAGGAATGGTTCATCCGCCATCTAAAGGAAGCTACCGATCGCGGAATTATCATTGTCAATATCACACAGTGTGCCTCCGGAGCAGTAGAGATGGGACGTTATGAAACAGGAATGCACCTTTTGGAAGCGGGCGTAATCAGCGGATATGACAGTACTCCCGAATGTGCCATAACAAAACTCATGTTTTTATTGGGACATGGATTACCCAACAAGGATATCCGATATAAAATGAACTCCTGCTTAATAGGAGAAATTACTAAGTCTTAAGTTAAATCCACCTAATATAATCTCTTGATTTTCATTTTGAACAGTCTTATAAAAGTGAAAATCAAGGGATTTCTCTTCATCATCACCAGGGATTTATCAACCCCAAACGAGCCAAAGAAGAACCAAAACGGAAGTATAGTTATTTTCACTCTATAAAATAACAGAAAAAACAGTTCCAATAAAAGATATGCAGTTATTTTTGTGATGGATTTGGTTACAAACAATCAAGCAATAATACATTATGATGAAGAAAACAGTTCGATTTGTGCCCATCATTGCAATAGCAATAGCAGGTACTATGTTTAGTTGTGTGGACTCAGGAAAGGATCTCTATGATCCGTCTTATGAAACACCTAACCCGATGGGAGACGGCTTTGCTGCTCCCGATGATATCGATTGGGACATGATAACCACTAAAAATGTTTCAGTCGAAGTAAAAGATGAAGAAGGAGGACAATTTGCTTATTTAATTGAAATATATGCAGAAGATCCCTTGACTAACGAAAACGCTTCCGTACTCGCTACAAGAACAGCTAATAAAGATAATAACTTTAAATTTACAGCTGCTGTCAGCCTGCTCCCCACTCAAAAGGGGATTTACGTGAAACAAACCGACCCAAGAGGACGTGAACAGGTATATCAGTTCGATGTGCCGGAAAACAGCGATAATATTACCTGTAAGCTCTATTATGCAGAATCTGCAGCACCGAATAGAGCATTAATGAGTCGTGGTGTCACTACAAGAAGCCTTGCATTTGAGAAACCGGATTATTCGTCCATACCAGCTGATGCTAAAGAAATTACAGAAATGGCAGGAACGACTTTACTGCGTAGTGCTAATTACAAAATCACCTCTGACTATAACGGCACATTCAAATTTGACGGATATGACGGTGAGATTGCAACCAGAGTTTATGTAGATGCCCAATGGACTATTCCTGCAACATTCCAATTCCAGAACGGAATTGAAATCATTGTTATGAACAATGCAAAAATTAATGCATCAGGAACCATGACGTTCATCAGAAACTCCATGCTGACCATTATGGAAAAAGGAGAGGTAAACGCAGACGATGTATCATTCACCAATGGAGCGCCTGCTGCATTAAGAAACTGGGGTATACTGGCGGTGACAAACACCATGACTCTACATTCCGGTGCAACACTATACAACAAAGGAACCATAACAAGCAAAAATATCTCGATCAACTCTAGCACAAAAATTGTGAATGACAATAAGATCGAGCTGGAAGGTGAATTAAATCTGCCATCTAATTTCTCATTGGAAAATAACGGAGAGATTTATGGAGAGAAATTAATTGCAAATTCTGATGCTGTTGCTACCAATAACAACATCATGAAATTTAGAACCATCAGCCTCACCAATACAACATTCAACAATGCTTGCAGCCTGGAAGCAACAACCTCTTTCTATGCAAACGGAGCAACATTCAACTTTACCCAAGGATACCTAAAAGCTCCTACGATGGAGTTTGTTAATGGAATAGTCAACTTAAGCAATGGCTCTATGCTGGATGCAACTGCAAGTATTTACATGAATACAGCTCATGTTAAATTTTACGGAAAAGGCGAAAATACTTCTATGATAAAATCTCCGGTTATAACTGGACAAGGTTTCACGTATGACGGAAATTTAGTTATTGAATGTGATAATCATGTTGAAAAGAGTCCATATTGGAACAACTTCTACGTACAGAATGGCGCATACTTCACTAAAATGGGAGAATCCAAAGTCGTGATAGATGTCTGCACGGGTACTAAGAATAATGGAAATGAAGGAGAAGAACCAGAAGATCCTAAATTCCCGATCATCATGGATGACACTCGTAATTACGCCTATCTATTTGAAGACCAGTGGCCATTATATGGAGATTACGATATGAACGATCTTGTTCTGATTATCAAAGAAAGAAAGATTTCCATCAACAAGAATAATAAGGCAGAAGAATTCACGCTAAGTATTGATTTATCGGCTGCCGGAGCTACGAAGAGCATCGGAGCTGCTATCATGCTGGACGGTGTTCCTGCCAGTGCTATCACACAGCCGGTAGTGTTCAGTGATAACTCTCTTGCTAAAAACTTTAATGTGAATGGCAATAAGATTGAGAACGGACAGGACTATGCTGTTATCCCATTATTTGACGATGCCCACAACGCATTGGGAAGAGACCGTTACGAACAGATTAATACCATTAAAAATCATTCTGCCAATACGAATCCTAAAAATATCAGTTTCACTATCAAATTCAGCAACCCTATTTCTGTAGATGAACTTAATATCAACAAACTGAATGTCTTCATCTTTGTAGAAGGAAACAGAAACCAGCGTAAAGAGATCCATATCGTCGGTTACCAACCCACTAAGTTAGCAAATACCGACTTGTTCGGAGGCAACAACGACGATAGCTCTACTTCCCGCAAAAGATATTACATCAGTAAAGATAACCTGGCATGGGGAATCATGGTTCCGACAGACTTCAAATGGCCTTTGGAATATGTGAATATGAAATCTGCTTACTCGTTGTTCGAAAGCTGGGTAACAAGTGGCGGTACTAAGAATGAAGAATGGTGGAAAACTTCTGATTCATCAAGAGTCTACCAATAAGCCAAACAATTAATAATCAACACGGATTTCAACTTTCATGAAATTCGTGTTTTTTCATTAAGATACTGTTAGTTGCAATTAATAGAAAAAAAACATATATCACGAATTTTACTCTCCAGATAGAGAATTATTCTAAAATAATATCTATATTTGCAGTGTATCACAAATATAATGTGACAACAATCTTAATACATAAATCAAGTAACAAAGCAAGCGATAGAAAGGTCTATTCGTATGAAGAAAAAAATATTACTAGTCGACGATAAATCGACAATCGGAAAAGTGGCCGGTGTATATCTAGGAAAAGAGTATGATTTTACCTATTTGGAAGATCCCATCAAAGCAATAGAATGGCTTAATGAAGGCAATGTACCTGACCTCATTATTTCAGATATTCGTATGCCTCTAATGATGGGTGATGAATTTTTAAGATATATGAAGAACAATGAATTATTCAAGTCCATTCCTATCGTAATGTTATCCAGCGAGGAAAGTACAACGGAAAGAATCAGACTACTGGAAGAGGGAGCAGAAGACTATATTCTGAAACCATTCAACCCATTGGAACTCAAAATCCGAATCAAAAAGATTATTGACTAATACCGGGTCTCCTACACATGCAATATTTTGTTTATATAGGCAGAGATAGCAAAACAATAGAACTACTCTCCCGATTAAGTATTGGAGTATTCTATGCTGCACCCAATTGTAGCAAAGCTGTCAAAGTATTGGAGAAAATACGCGAAAAATATGACGCTGCCCTATTTTTTGAACAGGTGAACTTATCCAAAGATATTGCAGATATCCAATACATGCGTAAAAAATATCCGGGGCTTTATATGATACTCGTCATCGATTCCTTGTCTAAGGAAGAAGCATCCGAATATCTTAAAGCCGGCATTAACAATACAATCAAATATGAAACAAGCCAAAAGGCTTTGAAGGATTTATCGACTTTCCTTAAACGAAGAAAAGATCAGAAAATAAAGGCGCTTCAACTTAAAGCACAAAATATTAATGCTTTCCGGTTGCCTTTATGGAAACGAACTTTTGATATATTCTTTTCGGGAATGGCGATATTATGCCTTTCTCCACTCTTAATATTTACTGCATTAGCTATCCGGACAGAAAGCAAGGGTCCCATTATCTACAAATCCAAGCGAGTAGGAAGTAACTATCAGATATTCGACTTCCTTAAATTCCGTTCGATGTACACTGATGCCGACAAGCATTTAAAGGATTTCAATGCTCTTAACCAGTATCAACAGGAAGATGAAGATATTTGGGGAGAAGAACCGGAAGCTGAAATTAATGAAGAAGCCGATGAAGAAGAAATTCTCCTGATATCAGACGATTTCGTAATCTCTGAAGAAGACTACATCAACAAGAAGTCCAAGGAAAAAAGCAATGCTTTCGTTAAATTGGAAAATGACCCGCGAATAACAAAGATAGGACGCATTATCCGTAAATATAGTATTGACGAATTACCCCAACTTATTAATATTTTAAAGGGTGATATGTCAATAGTAGGCAACCGTCCTCTCCCACTCTATGAAGCCGAACTGCTGACAAGCGATGAGCACATCGACCGTTTCATGGGTCCGGCCGGATTGACCGGTTTATGGCAGGTAGAGAAAAGAGGTGAAGCCGGTAAACTCTCTGCGGAAGAACGCAAGCAATTGGATATCACCTATGCAAAGACATTCTCTTTCTGGTTGGATATAAAGATTATTCTGAAAACAGTTACTGCATTCATTCAAAAAGAGAACGTATAATCTCCTTTCTGATGATAGACTCTTATATCTACATAATAGATGATCTGGTATTCTTCTGTACAGGGCTTTTGCTGCTATACCTCTTTGTGATGGCCGTAGCTTCACATTTCAAACATATCACTTATCCTAAAGCTCAAAAAACATATCGTTGCGCTATTCTCGTTCCGGAAGGGTGCCTTCTTCCGGATATTTATAAAGAAGAATCATACGAGTTTATCACATACAACGATCTGCATCAGACAATCAACAGTTTAGACCAGGAGCATTACGACCTGGTTCTCTTTCTGTCTCATACAGCCTCCGCTTTATCTCCGCAATTTCTGGACAAGATATACAATGCCTATGATGCCGGTATACAAGCCATCCAGCTACATACGGTGATAGAAAACCGCAAAGGTTTCCGTAATCGCTTCCGTGCCATACGTGAAGAAATAAAAAACAGCCTTTGCAGAGCCGGTAATACACAATTCGGCCTATCATCCCATCTGCTTGGGACCAATATGGCACTCGACCTGAAATGGCTGCAAAAGAATATGAAAAGCTCTAAAACCAATATTGAGCGAAAGTTATTCCGGCAGAATATATACATTGATTATCTGCCGGACGTAATTGTGTACTGCCAATCCGCTCCGGTCTGCCCTTATCGAAAACGTATCCGGAAAACGACTTCCTACTTACTCCCTTCCATATTTGAAGGAAACTGGAGTTTCTGCAACCGGATCGTGCAACAATTGACACCTTCTCCACTTAAATTATGTATCTTCGTAAGCATTTGGGCTTCGTTGATAACCGTATATAATTGGACCTTATCATTCGGATGGTGGATTGCACTCTTCAGCCTATTTATTACTTACAGCTTGGCAATCCCTGATTACCTGGTAGAGGACAAAAAGAAGAAAAAACATTCAATATGGAGAAAAAAACACTTAAACAGCGAATTAAAGAAAACCCCGGCTTGAAACAGACTGTGCATCGTTTCATCATGCATCCCGTTAAAACTCGCCCCCACTGGTGGATACGGCTCTTCGATTTCATATACCTGAAACGTGGAAAGGGCTCTGTTATCTACCGGAGTGTCCGCAAAGACCTCCCTCCTTTCAATCGGTTCTTCTTGGGAAAATATTCTGTTGTCGAAGATTTCTCCTGCTTGAACAATGCAGTTGGTGATTTAACAATCGGAGATTATACACGCATCGGATTAAGAAATACAATCATAGGTCCGGTTAATATCGGCAACCACGTCAACCTGGCACAGAATGTAACAGTCACAGGACTCAACCACAATTACCAGGATGCGGAAAAGATGATTGATGAACAAGGAGTCAGCACACTGCCTGTTATCATTGAAGATGATGTATGGGTAGGCGCCAACTCAGTCATTCTACCAGGAGTAACCTTAGGGAAACATTGCGTAGTGGCTGCCGGGAGCGTAGTCAGTCATTCTGTTCCACCTTATTCTATATGCGCCGGATGCCCTGCAAGAATCATAAAAGCATATGATTTCGAGACTAAAGAGTGGAAAAAAGTAGAGAAAACACCTGTTACTAACTATAAATAGTGAGAACCACTACATAATATACCTCATAAAGGTGATTGTGACACATACTGAAACGCACTATCTTTGCAGTATCAGAATTGAATTAATTAGTCATAATTTTATTACGTAGCCACATTTAAGTAAAAAATGAAATAGAATCCTGCCGAAGCGATTTCGTCGGGATTTTGTTTTTATTCTCCTCCCTAACTACAAGACCCAATGAAAATATTCGCCGATAGCCCTTATTATATAGCTAAATAATACTTTCCATTCAACCCACTATGTTGCAACATACTTAAAGCTGTATACATAAAAAAAACGAGCTAATTCTTTTTATAGAACCACTCGCCACTACATCAGAAAAGCCAAAAGGCTTTTCCATAGTACCTCAAATTTCCTGAAAACTAATCTTCTTTTTACCTAAAAACCTCTTACCTATTGTTATCCTTTTACCTTCTATTAAAAACTTATCCTATTGAATAAACTAAAAAACTTTTAATACCTTAAATGTCTAATCTAATACCTTTTTAATATTTTCTTTTACCTTTATAAACTAACAGCAATTTCTCAACTGCTTTGCAAAGGTACGAACATTTTTCGTGTGCGCAAACGGTTTTGTATTTTATAACACTTTCGCAGGCTATAAATCTTTCACATCATTCAACGTAACCAGCTTATTTACAATAGCATAAATAGTCAAACCGGCAGCACTATGTATTTGCAATTTTTTGCTAATATTCCTCCGGTGCGTGATAACGGTATGAATCGACAAGAACAGCTTTTCCGCTATTTCCTTATTCGTCATCCCCTTCACCACACAGATGACGATTTCTTTTTCCCGCTGACTGAGTGTATCCTGATTATCCATCTCTTCTTCTTCAGAAACAACATTCAATAAACCGGCTATTTTCTTGGAAAGAGTTTCCAAATCATCGAATATTGAAATAGACTCATCATACTTACCCAACAATGAAGCATCTACAAAAGAAGTAACCAGGGCTATTAAACGTATCCTTTTACCGGATATTTCCTCCCGGAATTTAGCGACATCAAAATAATCACCAAAAGCAGGATTGACAATCAACATCTCAGGACATTGCGTCCGGACACAATCGTGTAAAGCTTCAACAGACAGCAATTCTATCGGTTGCACTTTTACGTTGGAAAGACGCTTCAATGCAGCAGTCAATCCACCACGAATAATCACAGAAGTTTCTGCAATAGCAATTCGAACGACTTCGTTATTTTTCATTTTCCCTCATCCTCCTTTCCAAGTTCAGAATAGCAGGAACAAAAATATAATCCTCCACCTTGCAATGAGATTCCAGTCCGGCTTCGCAAGCATATATATCAAAAAGAGCCGCATTCAGAAGATTCTCATTTGCCTTGGCAGGACAATATTTTATAATGATATTTTTTAGTTCTGTCAACTTCTCCCCTACCTGATCGTGATGCTTGGAAAAGGTACTGATCTGGTAGTTTTTGGGAGCATTTCCCTTAATCAATGAATCGACATACTTAAAGACGGTTTTCTCTTCATAATCCATGTGCTTACGCACTTCCCGCGTATATTCATCAAAAAACTTGAGAATAAGAAAAGCGACATCGTCCTGCGAACAGTCGATTGCCTCGATCAGTTTACGACGAATAGCCGGAAGAGAAAAATCAAGAAAATAAATATGCGCCTGCCGCAGATAATCAATCAATGCAGGTATGGAAATATCATCTTTATCCCCATCAAGCCGGGAAAAGCCTTCGGCCATAAAGTTGACAACAATCAGAAAGGTCCGACAGTCCACTCCATTTAGTTCACAAACTTCTTTGACTGTTTTGTCACCAAATCCCAACGAAAGTCCAAAACGACTCATCACTTGCAACAAAGAATAATTATCGCTGATGAGATCGATCATCTTATCAGTTGGCTTGTATTTCTGTAAATTATCCATCATACCTATTATATATTAGAGATTGCAAAGAAACGGAATATTTTGCTGAAATACAATCATCATTTATAGGTATTTTATGCCCTCATTCGTTAGCAAATACTAATTATATGCTACTATTTTGTGGCACAACTTTAGGCAAGCTAGTCTTTTTTTAGTAATTTTGTCGCTATCTATTTGTAATTAGTAACTCGTAATTTTATATTTAATAAAATGGCAAACGAACTCGAACTGAAATACGGCTGCAACCCTAATCAAAAGCCTGCCCGTATCTTCATGAAAGAAGGAGAACTCCCCATCGAAGTATTGAATGGACGTCCCGGTTATATCAATCTGCTGGATGCGTTCAACAGTTGGCAATTAGTGAAAGAACTAAAAGAAGCTACCGGACTGCCGGCTGCCGCGTCTTTTAAACATGTCAGCCCTGCGGGTGCTGCCGTTGCGGTAGAAATGAGCGACACGCTGAAAAAGATTTATTTCGTAGATGACATGAAGCTGTCCCCATTGGCCACAGCATACGCACGTGCACGTGGCGCAGACCGTATGTCATCTTACGGAGATTTCATCGCATTGTCCGACACTTGCGACGAAGAAACAGCACGTATTATCAACCGTGAAGTGTCCGACGGCGTAATTGCCCCCGACTACACAACCGAAGCGCTGGAAATTCTGAAGAATAAAAGAAAAGGGACTTACAATGTAATAAAGATAGATCCCGCATACCGTCCGGCCCCTATCGAACACAAAGATGTATTCGGAGTAACTTTCGAACAAGGAAGAAATGAATTAAAAATTGATGAGAGTCTTTTGAAAGAGATGCCTACGCAAAACAAAGAAATCCCTGCTGATGCAAAACGTGACTTAATCATTGCCTTAATCACTTTAAAATATACGCAATCCAATTCGGTATGTTATGCCAAAGACGGACAGGCGATCGGTATTGGTGCAGGTCAACAGTCACGTATCCACTGCACGCGTCTGGCAGGAAACAAAGCGGATATCTGGTATTTACGCCAACATCCGAAAGTGATGAACTTGCCATGGATTGAGAAAATCCGTCGTGCAGATCGTGACAACACAATTGACGTTTACATCTCGGAGGATTATGACGATGTATTGGCAGACGGTGTTTGGCAACAGTTCTTCACAGAAAAGCCGGAAGTGCTGACACGTGAAGAAAAACGGGCATGGCTGGATACAATGACAGGCGTAGCTTTAGGATCAGACGCATTCTTCCCATTCGGAGATAATATAGAACGCGCACATAAGAGTGGCGTCAGCTACATTGCACAACCGGGTGGCTCCGTACGTGATGACCATGTGATTGAAACTTGCGACAAATACAATATGGCAATGGCATTTACAGGCATCCGCTTGTTCCACCATTAAAAAATATCGACTATTTTTTATTCCATACATCCCCATTTATAATGAGAAGGAGACAAATCTTCCATTATAAATGGGGATTTCCTATTTCTTCAAGACCCTCTATCTTTGCAGCGTTACATTAAAAACGAATCAAAGATGAATAAAATTGGTGTATTTTATGGTTCCACAACCGGAACAACAGAAGACCTTGCCCGCCGAATTGCAGAAAAATTAGATGTACCCTCGGCACATGTATTTGATGTTTCCAAACTAACAGAGGCATTAGTCAATGAATATGACGTATTGGTGCTCGGCTCTTCTACCTGGGGAGCAGGCGAACTTCAGGACGACTGGTATGATGGAGTAAAAGTTTTAAAAAAATGCGATTTATCTCATAAGTCTGTAGCCCTGTTCGGTTGCGGCGACTCTGACTCGTATAGCGACACTTTCTGTGACGCAATAGGTATTCTTTATGAAGACTTGAAAGATACCCATTGTAAATTCTGTGGAGCAACAGACACCGCAGGCTACACATTCGACTCTTCTATCGCTGTTGTAGACGGCAAGTTTGTAGGGCTTCCGCTTGACGAAGTCAATGAAGACAATAAGACAGACGAACGTATCAGCGCATGGGTTGAACAAGTGAAACAAGAAATCAGCTAATTTTACCTTAACATAAAAAGAATACTTTGCATCATGGCAACTGAAAGAATCATCCCCGGCGAAATCCGGATTTTTCTTAATCACATTTATGAGTTTAAGAAAGGCGTACGCAACATGGTACTTTATACAATGAGTAAAGAGCACGAAGAATTTGCCATCCGCCGATTGAATAATCAAAAGATCAGTTATATGATACAGGAAGTAGGCACCAATAAAATCAACCTGTTCTTTGGAAAGCCTGAATGTATGGAAGCCATGCGGCATATCATCATCCGCCCCTTAAATCAACTGACAGCCGAAGAAGACTTTATTTTGGGGGCCATGCTGGGATATGACCTCTGCCAGCAGTGCAAACGGTATTGCAGCAAAAAAGAAGGTATAAAGATGGCAGTTTAAGCAATAACCTTAGCATAAGTTTAGCTTTGTTTGTATGTAGTTTGTCTTGAGTCGGATCGTTTCTGAAAAGAGCAATTTCCTGATGGTAGATATATCCAAAAAGACTGGTTGTGAAGGAAACGATTCACTCAAATACAAACAAAAGCGATGATGAAATAAACAAGAAGGACAACTCTACACATTAACAACAGGCAAAGGTATATATCAGTAAAAATTACCACACTAATATATACCTTTGTCTTTTTTATTCTCTCAATACTTATCTTTCTTTTACTCTTTAGTCTCAAATTACCTACATATACTGAATTTAAGAAATAACTATGCCTAGTATTAGGTATTGCCACATTTTTTAACCTCATCTAACTTTGCAACCGATAAAATTATTAAAAAGATGAGAAAAATAACCGCAATCGTTATTCTATGTCTCCTGCCTTCTCTTTCAAATTCAGCACAGGAGACAAAAGAAATTTCCAAAAATAGTAATTCTTCTTCTACAGAAGATTATACTAAATTCCGTTTTGGTGGATATGGTGAAATGGTCGCTAATTTTAAAGATTATGGCATCAACCGTTTCTATGGAGGAAACGATGGTAATCCAAAGAAAAACAGGAATACCATTTCAATCCCCCGTTTCGTTTTAGCTTTTGATTATAAGTTTAATTCCAAATGGATACTCGGTGCAGAGATTGAGTTTGAATCCGGTGGAACAGGTACAGCTTTCGAATTAGAAAACACCGAAAACGGTGAATACGAAACCGAAGTTGAAAAAGGAGGAGAAGTGGCTATTGAGCAATTTCACATCACACGTTTGATTCATCGCTCCCTCAACGTGCGTGCCGGACATATTATTGTTCCGGTAGGACTGACCAACGCACACCATGAACCGATCAATTTCTTCGGAACTTCACGTCCGGAGGGTGAAACCACCCTTCTGCCCTCTACCTGGCATGAAAATGGTTTGGAAATCTTTGGTTCCTTTGGAAAAGGTTATGCCAGTTTTGACTACCAAGCTATGGTTGTAGCAGGTCTGAACCCTAACGGATTCGATCGCAATACATGGGTAGGCAGTGGTAAACAGGGAATTTTTGAAGAAGATAATTTCACTTCTCCCGCATATGTATTCCGCTTGGACTATAAAGGAGTTCCCGGCTTACGTGTAGGTGCCTCATTCTATTATTGCGCAGATGCAGGAGCCAATTCCGACAAGGAACAGACTTATTCAAGCTATGGAAAAATTCCGGTAAGAATCTTCACCGCAGATGCACAATATCGCAATAAATATGTAACGGCACGTGGTAATATTTTATATGGAAATTTAGGAAACTCTTTGGGAGTGAGCCAAGCAAATGTCAAGTTATCCAATAAATCACCGTACAGTCGTCTGGCACCGGTAGCTAAGAATGCTGTAAGCTATGCAGCAGAAGCCGGTATCAATATCCGCTCAGTCTTCGGAGGCAATAAAAAGATTCCGGTTATCTATCCATTTGCCCGCTATGAATACTACAATCCACAAGAAAAAGGAGAAAAAGGGCAAACGATGGAAAAACGCTGCCAAGTAAGTATGTGGACAGCGGGATTAAATTGGTATGCGTTGCCAAACTTAGTGATAAAAGCTGACTATGCCACCCGTCAGATTGGTACCAACAAAGTTTTTGGCGTTTCAAAAGCATATAACAGTGAAAACGAATTTTCCATTGGAATAGCCTATATAGGATGGTTTATCAAGAAATAACAAATAATCAATTATTTAATTTTTATATGATGAAAACAAAATTCTTTTATGTTGCAGCCCTCATATGGGGATTAGCATTTACAACTACTTCTTGTAGCAGTGACGATGACAACCCGACAGTAGATCCTGCTAACATCGATTACACTTCTGAAAACGCATCAAGCTGGCATAACTACATGAGAAATGTAGCAGCACTTTTAAAAACAGATGCAACCAATCTTTATAACGCATGGAACTCAAGTTATAAAGGAGGCGACAGTTATGCTTCTCTCTTTAAGGCTCATAACGGTTCTCCTTATGCAAGTGCATTGAGCTGTGTAGAAGAAATCGTAGATAAATGCGCGGAAATTGCCAACGAAGTCGGTACCGCCAAGATTGGTGATCCGTACAACTTATACAAAGCGGGAAATACAGAAGAAGCATTGTACGCTGTGGAATCCTGGTACAGCTGGCATTCACGTGATGATTATACAAACAACATTTACTCCATCCGGAATGCGTATTACGGTTCTTTAGACGGCAGTATAAATGCTAACTCTTTATCAACTGTAGTCGCCGGTGTTAATCCATCCTTAGATACTAATGTAAAGAATGCCATTCAAAAAGCGGCAAAAGCCATTCAGGATATTCCGCAACCTTTCCGTAATCATATACCCAGTAATGAAACAGTAGCAGCAATGGACGCTTGTGCCGAACTGGAAAGTATATTGAAGAATGACTTAAAATCTTATATTGCCAATAATGCCAACAACATCAATACCGACGCCGTACTGAATCCTGTGGTAATGCAATATGTAGATGCAGTAGTAGTACCTACCTATAAAAGCTTGAAAGAAAAGAACGATGCTCTCTACAATGCAGTAATAGCTCTTGCAGACAACCCGTCAAATAGTGCTTTCGATAAAGCCTGTGAAGCTTGGATCACCGCACGTGAGCCATGGGAAAAGAGCGAAGCCTTCTTGTTCGGTCCGGTAGACGAGATGGGACTTGATCCTAACATGGACAGCTGGCCTTTAGACCAGAATGCCATCGTGCAAATTCTGAATTCTCAAAGCTGGAGTGATCTTGAATGGAATGAAAATGATGATGAAGCCGCTGTTGAGTCGGCACAGAATGTACGCGGTTTCCACACATTAGAATTCCTTCTCTACAAAAACGGTGAACCACGTAAAGTACAATAAAGACTTATCTTAGCTAAGATATTATTGAGAAGTAAAGGTTGGAAGTCAATCATCCACCTTTACTTCTTTGGTATGTTTAAAACATATTATTGAAATAAAGTCAATAAACAATGAATCACTTTCTAAAATATTCATTCTCTATTTTTTGCCTGTTGGCATGCTCAGCCTGTGATGACGACGGAATTGGCGTATTGGATATCGAAATCCCGGAAGGCTATGCCCTGTCAGCCGGAACATCAACCATTTTCTTGAGTTCATCCGTTGCTTATGATACGCCTGCAGATTGGATAACAGGAGCATATGACGTACGCTTCACCCGAGGCGACAGGCTATATGACGATGTACGTACAAGCAACAACGGGCATGGTGGCGGTCTCGGACCTGTTTATGCCGGTTACTCGTGCGGCAGCTGCCACCGGAATGCAGGGCGCACTAAACCCTCTTTATGGACAGAGGGCGGATCGGGCAGCTATGGTTTCTCCTCCATGCTGGTTTACATATCCCGTAAGAACGGAGCTTTCTTTCAGGATTATGGCCGTGTGCTTCATGACCAGGCAATCTACGGAGTACAACCGGAAGGCAAACTATCCGTAGAATACACTTACGAAACATTTTCTTTCCCTGATGGAGAAGCCTACACGCTTTGCAAACCGCAGTATAGCATATCCGAATGGTATGCCGAAGAGATCAAACCGGAAGATTTGTTTTGCACCGTACGTATTCCATTACGCCACGTAGGTATGGGACAGATGATGGCATTAGATCCCATTGAAATTGAAGCACTCGCAGCAAAAAGCAATTATCCCGAATATGGAATCAGCGGACGATGTAATTACATCACCGAACGGGGAGTAAGATGTCTGGGATTGTCCGGCAACAAAGCCCAACATGCCGATTTAACGGTAGAGTTAGGATTCTCCAGTGATATGGGTGTTACCAACAGCCGCTATCCGGAAGAAATCTGCGAAGGACAAACGCAAGTCAACCAAGGCAGCATGATGGGACTTTCTTATGACCAGTTGGATGTCAGCACAGAAGAGATGGAAAATGTAGATCTCTATATGCAGAGTCTCGGCGTACCCGCCCGGCGTAATATAAACGATCCGCAAGTAATCAAAGGGGAACAAAACTTTTATAAAGCCAAATGTCATCTTTGTCATGTGACGACCCTGCATACCAAACCACGCGGTACTGTGTTATTAAACAATACCCAACTCCCGTGGCTGGGCGGTCAGACCATTCACCCTTATTCCGATTATCTGTTACACGACATGGGTTCGGAAATTATGGGAGTCGGGCTGAATGACAACTACGTAAGCGGCCTGGCACGTGGAAACGAATGGCGCACTACCCCTCTTTGGGGAATTGGCCTGCAAGAAAAGGTCAACGGGCATACTTATTTCCTACATGACGGCCGTGCCCGCAATCTGACAGAAGCTATCATGTGGCATGGCGGAGAAGGAGAAGCATCGAAGAACTTATTTAAAAACATGAGTAAAGAAGACCGCGATGCGCTGATCGCATTTTTAAATTCACTTTAAACTAAAAGTAGTATATACAAAGCAATTATGAAGAAATTTATAATCATTGCCATGCTGACTGCCATCATGCCTTTGGCTGCAATGGCGCAACATGAAGAAGATACAGAAAATGGTGTAGTATCATTGGCTGGAAGAGAAGGATTCACGATCGAAACCAAGAAGGGAGATTTCGTATTCAAACCCTATCTGCTCGTACAAACCAGTGCAAACTTCAATTGGTACGACGATGAAGGACTAGATAAGGCATATAATCAGGATAACATAGCCAACTCCGGTTTTTCCGTTCCTTACGCTGTACTCGGGTTCACCGGAAAGGCTTTCGATAAAGTGTCTTTCAACCTTTCCATCAATGCGGCAGCCAGCGGAGGCGCATTACTTCAACAGGCATGGTTTGATGTTCAGCTGAAAAAGCAATTTGCCATCCGGGTCGGTAAATTCAAGACTCCGTTCTCACATGCCTATCTGACAACACTGGGAGAAACATTGTTACCCAATTTACCAGTATCACTCACTGCTCCCGTTATCCTCCCCTACTCCTTGAATGCGGTAACACCTAACATTGGCACCGGATTCGATTTAGGGGTAGAGATTCACGGTTTAGTGGCTGACAAATTCGGGTATGAAATCGGTTTGTTCAATGGTACGGGCGCTTCTGTCAACACCGCGACAAAGACATTCAGCGATGACTGGCACATTCCGTCTTTACTGTATGCCGGACGTTTCACTTATATGCCGAAGGGAGTGATGCCTGCCACACAGGGAAATCCGAACAGGCTGAATGAAGACAAAATTATGTTTGGTATTTCTACTTCTATTAATGTAGAAAGTGAAAATGAAAGTACCAATGATTATCGTGCGGGATTAGAGTTTGCAATGCTAAAAAACAAACTTTATCTGGGTGCTGAAGTTTATTATATGAATGTAGGTTTTACAAAAAGACAAAAGATTTCCGAGTCATATAATTACCTGGGCGGTTATGTACAAGGTGGTTATTTTATAGCTCCCCGCCTGCAGGCAGCCGCACGTTATGATTTCTTCAATCGTAACGGAATGGACACCAATGGTTTCCTGAATATGCCAGCCGTAGGCATGAACTATTTCTTCAAAAACTGCAACTTGAAGTTACAAGCTATGTACCAGTATATTGCCCGCAAAGGTCATGACACCCAACTCGATCGGGATAACGATGATTTAGGTTTGGCAGTACATTCGGCCAGTATTCTACTTCAATATACATTCTAAATAGCACAAGAAAGGATTTGTTTATGAAAAAATACATTCTTTTCGGTGGCTGTCTACTGTTATTGGCATATATCACGTCATGTGATGACGGACGTATTTATGAAAAAACAGAGACCCTGTCAGAAGAAGGACGCACATTGAAAATGAGCGGAAGAATCAGTGGTATCAATAAATGGCCCGATGGTTATAGTGTTGTAGTGGCAGGCTTCAGTGATGAGAGCGAGTATGCCGTTGTCACAAAAACAATTCCGGCGGTCGAAAATGATGAGATTCAGGTAACCATGACAGGAGTCAGTGACAAAGTAACCACTATTGAGTTATGCGTTATTAATAGATTAAGAAAACGAGTAATCAGCTTTCGGTCAATGGACGATCTTACGGCAGTTGACGACACTATTCTTATGGATGTGGGAACTGTGGATGCAGGTATGTATCATGGCATTCAGGAAAAAGTATTTAATACTACATGTGCCCACTGTCATGGTGGAGGTAGTTCGGCAGCAGGCAACCTGTATCTGACAGAGGGCAAAAGCTATGAGGCACTCGTCAACCGTCCGTCAAAGAAAGTAGACGGTATGTTACTTGTCAAACCGGGCAGTGCACAAGAAAGTGTATTGCATACATTATTGAATACCACTATTAGTTCAACTTGGGGATACGATCACTCTAAAGAAATACTGTCATCCCCTATTTTGACCCTTATTGACGATTGGATCAATAACGGCGCACAAGAATAAATAGTTATTATACAATTGATATGAACAACAAAAAACAACAGAATATTCAGTCTGAAAAGACACTAACAGAGATTTTTAAATACGATGCAGGAGGAGAAGCTTCAGAGTATCACATCATCATTCATTCTACTAAACCGGAAGATACATACGAAGAACAACTGAATGCAGTATTAAACACTTACGACTATTTACTTACCCAAGAACTGAAAGGAGCAGTCGCCATCCTCAAACGCTATTTCTTAAGTGACGCCGCCAATCAGGCAGATACACTATTGGCATTGACAACTGAAGGTTCGGACTGCACGCTTTCCATTGTGGAACAGCCCCCGCTGGACGGAACCAAGATTGCCTTATGGGCCTATCTGTTGACTGACGTACAGACGCAAGTCCTGCATAACGGGCTTTTCGAGGTGAAGCACAGTGCCTACCGCCACTTTTGGGGTGGTAGCGCATTCAATCGTGCCGCCAATTCGGAATACCAGACCCGCCTGTTATTGAACGACTATGTGATGCAACTCATGGAGCAAGGTTGCAGACTGGCGGACAATTGTATCCGCACATGGTTCTTTGTACAAAATGTAGACGTGAATTATGCCGGAGTAGTGAAAGCGCGTAATGAAGTTTTCGTTACCCAAAACCTGACAGAAAAAACACATTACATTTCCAGCACCGGTATCGGCGGTCGCCATGCCGATCCGAAAGTACTGGTACAAATGGATACTTATGCCGTAGCAGGATTACAACCGGAACAGATTCATTTTCTCTATGCACCTACCCACCTGAATCCGACTTATGAATATGGAGTAAGTTTTGAACGTGGCACGTATGTAGATTATGGCGACCGCCGCCAGATATTTATTTCGGGTACGGCAAGCATCAACAACAAAGGCGAAGTGGTATATCCCGGCAACATTCGCAAACAGACAGAACGGATGTGGGAAAATGTGGAAGCCCTGCTAAAAGAAGCAGAATGCACTTTTGAAAATTTGGGACAAATGATTGTATATTTGCGTGATATAGCCGACTATGCAGTCGTTAAAGCAATGTATGACCAACGTTTCCCACACACTCCCAAAGTATTTGTTCATGCTCCGGTATGTCGCCCCGGATGGTTGATTGAGATGGAATGTATGGGAGTGAAAGAATGTAAGAACAAGGGGTACGCTCCATTTTAAATCATAAAAGATTATACCGTTGAAAAGGTTACTTATTATCTTATATATCTGTCTGGTGGGACTACTCGCTGCAGCTACTTTTGTAGAGCAAGCGTATGGGACAGATTTTGTAGAGAGAAATATATATCATACATGCTGGTTTTGTTGTTTGTGGGGAGTTATTGCCGCAATTGCACTTGTTGCTCTCATCCGACGTGCTTTATGGCGACGGTTCCCCATATTGTTGTTTCATGGCTCCCTCCTCGTTATCCTGGTGGGGGCCATGATTACGTTTACCGGCAGTAAAAAAGGATACGTACATTTACTGCCGGGAGTGACGGCAGGTAGTTTTCAGGAGTCGGAAAGCGGAAGAGAAGCCGACCTGCCATTCACAATACAGCTGGATAGTTTTCGTATAGCATACTATCCCGGAACTGAAGCTCCGGCAGACTACATCAGTTATATCACCTACTCTCTTCCCGGACAAAAAGATGTTCTGTCACACGAACAGATTTCAATGAACCGTATATTTACATTACAAGGTTTCCGTTTCTATCAGTCATCTTTCGATGATGATGGAAAAGGGAGTTGGCTGACTGTCAATTATGACCCGTGGGGTACGGGAGTTACGTATGCAGGATATGTTCTGCTCGGTATCTCCATGATCTGGTTATTATTTTCCCGCTATGGCGATTTCCGACGCCTGCTAAGTCACCCGCTACTGAAAAAAGGAGGTGTATTTCTATTGTTCCTCTTCTGTCTTGCAGGTAGTATGCAAGCACAAAAAAAACTTCTCCCGGCCCTGAAACGGGTACAAGCAGACAGTTTGGCACAAGAACAGGTCATTTATCACGACCGAGTAGTACCATTCAATACATTGGCGCGCGATTTCATTCAGAAATTGACAGGCAAAGCTTCATATAAAGGTTTGACGCCTGAACAGGTAATTGGTGGCTGGCTACTCTATCCGGAAGTATGGAGAAATGAACCATTGATATACATCAAAAATACAGAGTTGCAGCATTTGCTAAACTTACAGACACCTTACGCCCGATTAACCGATTTATTTGACGGTCCGGTCTACCGTCTTCAGAAAACCTGGCAACAAGAACAGGGAAAAGGTAGCAAACTCGCCAAAGCCATCCAAGAAACGGACGAAAAAGTGGGATTGATCCTGATGCTGGAAAAAGGAACATTCATTCAGCCATTACCCACTGATGGCAGCGTGCAACCACTCTCCGAACTGGAAATAAAAGCCGAACTACTCTACAACCGGATTCCGTTCAGCAAGATTCTTTTTATGATTAATCTATCATTGGGAGTATTGTCTTTCCTGCTTCTGCTTCAGTACAGCCTGCGAAGAAGGGTACTCTCACCGAAAGCCAAAGCGATTACCCGCACAGCAGGAGCGTTCTTTTCTGTTGCGCTCTATCTTGCTTTCATATTCCATTTAGCAGGATATTGCCTGCGTTGGTATATTGGCGGACGCATTCCACTTAGCAACGGTTACGAAACCATGCAGTTTATGGCACTCTGCATCCTCTTGGTAGCCTGCCTGCTCCATCGAAGATTCTCATTCGTACTTCCATTCGGATTCTTGCTCTCCGGCTTTGCGTTGTTAGTCTCTTACCTGGGACAAATGAATCCGCAGATAACGCCATTAATGCCGGTGCTCGTCTCTCCGTGGTTAAGCATTCATGTTTCATTGATTATGATGTCTTATGCCCTATTGGCATTTATCATGCTAAACGGAATACTGGCATTATGTCTCCGAAAAAAAGAGCCGGAAAACAATGTCTCTGAAAATGACGACAGACAAGATAACCGGATAGAACAGTTGACGCTAGTCAGCCGTTTGCTACTCTATCCTGCGACGTTCTTTTTAGGGGCAGGCATCTTTTTGGGAGCAGTCTGGGCAAACGTTTCCTGGGGAAGATACTGGGCGTGGGACCCGAAAGAAGTATGGGCGCTGATTACCTTCCTTGTATATGGAGCAGCCTTCCATTCACAAAGCCTGCGCATTTTCCGCAAGCCTTTATTTTTCCATATTTATATGATTCTTGCTTTCCTTACAGTCTTAATGACTTATTTCGGAGTGAATTATGTTCTTGGCGGGATGCATAGTTATGCAAACTCCTGAACCACCATACATAAGAATCGGCCGAAGTGATTCACCCGCATTTCTTTTATTTGGTTGTTAAGTTGAAAAACCATTAATGTATTCATTTTGGAATATGAATAGATGATGTATTCTAAAAGAGGTAAAGAGGGTGCACTTCACAAAAGGGTACCCTCTTTTACCCATCCAGTTTCACACACGTGCGTGCACCTCATGTTTCAACCACGCACCCGGCAGCATTTCTTTTTCACCTTTTTCATTCACCAGTTCCATCTGCAATACACCTCCGTTACAATCGAAGTAACGAACCTCTATCGGATGCAATCCGGCTTTCAATGCCTTCTGCACAATAATCTCTACCGATGAGTGTGCACCGTCATTATCTCCCAGCAATTCACCGTCAAGCGTCAATGTACTACCGTCATCCGATAGAAGGGCAAAGGTGTAAATACCATCAGCGGGAACTTCCAGATAACCGGTCATCACCAAGCCGATATTTCCTTTCACCTCTTCGGGGATAGATACCGATTCTACCACATATTCCCCTTTTACCGGAGCCGCGTCAATATCTGCACAAAGATTACCGCGGAAGTCATGCCATACAGCTTTCAAGCCGGGCTGCAAGGCAGCCGGAGCAGTCACCGCCTCCGCATAAGGAGCCTTTACATATTTAGTATGTGCCACATCCGAAGGAGAACCGTCCGGACGGAACGTGCGGAAAGCGAAATCGGTAGTCTCCGTCACGTCCAGAGCACCATTATAAAGAGTAGATTCTTTGGTAGGCATACTGCCGTCTGTCGTATAGCGTATTTCAGTACCGGGCAACGGGCAAGTCAAGTCAACCGTTGTTTCATCAATAAATGCATTCACTTTATAGAATCCCTGCAAATCGGGCACACGATAATTTACCCTCATCACATCCATCCGTTTAAACTGCGGAACAAGCTGACGATAGAACTCTTCGAGGCTTGGTTTAGCAGCCGGCTCCGCCCAGGCTATTTCACTCAATGCAATCATGCGGGGAACGATCAGGTATTCAATGCGCTTCATTGTCGGAATCCATTCAGACCAGAGATTAGCCTGTACACCCCAGATATATTTCTTCTGTTCGGGTGATAATCTATCATCCGAACACGGATCGTATGCCAGTATTTTCTTCACTGAATTCTGATCCTGCGCATAATCGAAATAGAAATATTCATTCGGACAAGCAATCACTTTCTGCTTTTGCGCGGTCGCCGTAGGCAACGCGTCTTTCGCCCAACTTCTCCACCATGTAATAGCGGCATCGGAAGATAATCCGTCGGCTACCACTTCATCCCAGCCGATGAGTCTCTTTCCGTTGGCGAGGAAGAATTTCTCCATGTCACGTACAAACCATGCCTGAAGTTCTTCTACCGAACCCAGCTTCTCCGTACGGATACGTTTCTGACAGAGAGGGCATTTCTTCCAGTTGGCTTTTTCCACTTCATCACCACCCATGTGCACATATTCATAAGGGAAAAGCTCGAAAACTTCTTTGAATACATTCTGGCAGAATTCCAGCGTCGCGTCTTTACCCGGGCAGACAGGAGAAGAGAAGGTTTCTCCCCATCCGATTAGTCCGTCGCATGCCAACTCCGGATATTGACTGATAGCCGCGAGAAAATGTCCCGGCATATCGATCTCGGGAATGACATCGATTCCTCTTTGCGTAGCATAGGCTACTATTTCTTTGATATCATCATGAGTATAATAACCTCCATACAGCGTATCTCCTTCCACAATGCGTATCTTATCTTCCGGAATCAGGAAATCGGTATTATCTTCCTCTTTCGCACGTGCCATGCAGATCCGATCCTGCTCATTAAACTTACGCCAGGCTCCTTTTTCGGTAAGTAGCGGGTATTTCTCAATTTCTATACGCCAGCCCTGATCGTCAGACAAATGCCAGTGGAATTTATTGAGTTTATACAAAGACATCAGATCCAATACATGCTTTACCTCATCTTTACTCCAAAAATGACGGGAAGCATCCAGCATAAATCCACGCCATTCAAAACGGGGTACGTCTTCTATTTGCACGACAGGGATTGAATAAGTTTGTTTCTCTCCCTGCACTTCTATCGCTGCAGGAAGGAGCTGGCGAATAGTAGTAATCGCAGAAATGATGCCCGAATAATCATAAGCCTCTACCTGGATATATTCCGGCGTAGACTGAAGTTTATAAGAACCGGGCTTGCCACCGGTATCTTTCAACTGAAAATACATATCTACCTGATTCTTATCAGTAGTGACCTCCACAGAAGACAATATGACATTGCGGAGAATCTCCTGCAAATACCCGACTGCCGGAAACAACGACTGATCGGAAACTCCAATCTTCATTCCATCTTTTAAAACAAACGAGCCCGACTGCTCGGTCAGACTAACGGGGGTAGGTAGGATTGCAATTTCTTGCTTAACGGTGGGCGTACAAGAAGAAAAAACACAAGCTGATACAATGAGTAAAGAGCTACTTAATTTTTTGAACATGCGGTTAACTATTTAATAAATGATTTGTCCTGTCTTTTATTGACCATCTATATATAATACAACTAAAACATAGAAACTACTAAAAGCCCGGGAAAAGTTTTTTTGCGACTTGACGTCACAGACTCCTATAAATGTTTATCTTTGCTAGCCAATCTCAATCAAACAATTAATTATAAAGAGTCACTTCCAATGTCAAGAGAGAATATCTTAATCAAAACCTCATGGATTAGCACAATTGGCAATGCAATCCTATCTGCATCTAAAATCATCATCGGTTTATGGGCCGGTAGTCTGGCCGTAGTGGGCGACGGTATCGACTCGGCAACCGATGTCGTTATCTCTATCGTTATGATTTTTACGGCACGCCTCATCAACCGTCCTCCTTCAAAGAAATATGTATTCGGTTACGAGAAAGCGGAAGGCATCGCGACTAAGATTCTGTCACTGGTGATATTTTATGCCGGTGTACAAATGTTGATATCGTCCATTCAAAGCATTTTTTCAGATGAAGTGAAAGAGATACCATCGTCTATCGCTATCTATGTCACCGTGTTTTCTATTATCGGTAAGCTCTTGCTGGCTTTATACCAACACAAACAGGGAAAGAAGATCAACAGCTCCATGCTCACGGCAAACGCTATCAATATGCGCAATGATGTCGTCATCTCAACCGGTGTTTTGCTGGGATTGATATTCACTTTCATCTTCAAATCACCCATACTCGATTCGGTTACGGGATTGATAATCAGTCTCTTTATCATCAAATCTTCCATCAGCATTTTTATTGATTCCAATGTGGAGCTAATGGACGGGGTGAAAGATGTCAATGTATATAATAAGATATTCGAGGCGGTAGAGAAAGTGCCCGGTGCCAGCAATCCACATCGCGTCCGGTCACGAATGATAGGAAATCTCTATATGATTACCCTTGATATAGAAGTGAATCCGCAAATTACCATCACACAGGCACATGAGATTGCAGGTGCGGTGGAGAAGAGCATCATTAATTCGGTGGATAACGTATATGACATTCTGGTACACGTGGAACCTGCCGGTGAGTGTCAGACAGGAGAAAAATTCGGGGTCGATAAAGATATGGTTTGATTTATCTCTACACAGATTTTTTTCACTTTCCTCTATCACCTATCACCCTGCCTGATAAATCAATTATCAATAAGGAAAAAGAATGAATCTCTATACGATACATTCGTTTCAACTGCTTGAAACTTTAGTTTCATTAGTGTGAAACCATAGTTTCCCCATAAGGAAACTTTAGTTTCACCTACGGTGGAACTATGGTTTCTCTATGGAGAAACTAAAGTTTCAAGGCAGGAAACAAACAGTTTCAAGGCTTGAAACTGAAAGTGCCGTGCCGGGAAACTATTTTTTTGACCGGTTAATAGCTGATCTTTACCCCTGCAAAGAAACTTCTCGGCAGTGACGGACCATAGATATAGCCGGAGTCACGGTCAGCTCCTTTATCGAAGTCGTTCTGGTAAGCATTGAAAATATTCTGTATGCCGGCATTCACCTGGAGGTTCATCGACTTGTAAAGTTTGAAGTCATAAGCAGCTTTCAAACCGATGTCGAAAAAGTCTCTGGTATTCACCGTTATCGGATTTTCAAGGAATCCCGGAACCGGTTCGTGGGGAACCAGCATCGAACCGGTATAGGTACCGGAAAGAGCGATAGATAACGGTTTTATCGGGGTGTAGGTTGCTGTAAAATAGCCGTAAGTATTTGGCGTACGCATCATTTTCTTCACCGCTGGAGCTTCTTTGTTCCAGATGTGCGGTTTGCTGTAATGGCTCTGTTGCAGAGTGACTCCTGCCTGAACCTGGATTTTATTCAGGTAAGCCATCTTTCCTTCCAGTGTCAATCCCATAACTTGCGCTCCTGATGCATTGTGACGGGTACGTGTCAGGACTCCATTCACTATCTCTCCGTCGGTAAGGGCAAAAACATCCGACAACTTTGTATAGAATCCTTCTATCAGGAAGTTAACCTGAAACGCACCAAAGCGATGATAAATATCTGCCGAAGCACTCAGGCTCTGTGATCTTTCTTCTTTCAGATTATCCGCCAGTTCAACCATTGCTACATTACCGCCTACATTCTCCACATGCAAATCTTCATCGAAAGCCTGCGGAGCACGGAAGCCGGACGAATAACTGAAACGAAGATTGATGTTTTCTGTCGGATTATAACGCAGATTGGCACGCGGACTGAATATCAGATGGTCAATCAGATTATGCTTATCCAAACGGCCGCCAATCAGAAATCCCCAATGCTCATTTTTCCATTCATTCTGAAGGAAAGCACTACCGATATTCACTTTCTGATCTACCGTACGGTGGTAGCCCCACATGTTGTCTTCCAGTTTATCCTGATTGAATTCTATGCCGGCAGTCAGGTCGGAAGGCATGAAGATACATTTTCCGAAGCTATAAACATATTGCGATCCTGCCATCCAGTTCAAATCGGTGGTATTTCCGTAAGCATTCGGATCCTGTCCGCCACCATAATAGCTGTCACGGTTGATGTGTTGCGCGGATGCAAACACATTGAAACGATGTCTCTCGTTAGGGGAGAAATAATCGAACTTCAGTCCTCCGCCATTGATGGAGTGTTCGGTCTGCTCCGCCACATTCGCTTCGTGAGGCGGGCGGTTCAACAAGTCTCCTCCTCTGCGGAATTCTTCCATGTGGTGATATTCAAAAGTAAGTTTTGAATAGGTCGTTGTTTTCAGGAACGAACGGAAACCAATTGTCTGACCGTGCAATTTGGGTATTTCGGAATATCCGTCACCATCATGGTCATACGCAGAACGATGGCGGTTCTGACCGAAGATATACAGACCTGCACGCTGGTCGTCCGTCACTAATGAAGCATTCAATGCCGTACTGTTGTCGAAAGCGTCGCCATCGCCAATTCCCGTAATCGTATGGGATAACATACCGGAGTTATGCATCGGTTCCTTGGTGATGATATTGATTGTACCGGCAATGGCAGATGAGCCGAACAGTGCCGATCCGCCTCCACGCATCACTTCCACACGTTCTATCATGCTGGCAGGAATCTGCTCGATACCATACACACCGGAAAGCGCGCTAAAAATGGGACGGGAATCGAGCAGAATTTGCGTATAAGGACCATCCAGTCCATTGATACGTACTTGCTGGAAACCGCAATTCTGACAGTTGGACTCTACACGGACGCCCGGCTGAAAGCTTAATCCTTGCGCTAAAGTCGTAGAATTGGTATTCTCAAAAATTTTCAAATCTACTACATTCACCAGTGTCGGAGCCAAACGGCGGGTAGTTTCATTACGATTGGCAGATACAACTACGCCATCCAAAGCAACCGCGTCTTCTTCTATTTCAAATTCTTCTTCCAATGTACGCCCTTTCTTCAGCGTCACATTCCGTCTGACGGTTTTATATCCCACCGAACTAACCTCTAGCACAAAATTGCCTTCGGGAAGATTCTTCAAGAAATAATGTCCGGTAGCATCGGTCACTGTTCCGATGGTCGTACCTTTCAAGGCGACTGTAATATAGGGTAAATGCTCTTTTGTATTTTTATCAAGAATATGGCCAACAATATTGGCATCTGACTTGCGTAATTCTGGATGATCAGGATATTCATGAGCTTGTCCTTCAAGGGCAGGCAGCAATGTGCAGCACAGGCAGACAAGCGAAAAGATGTATTTCTTCATTTTTCGTTTGTTATTCGTTTTCGATAAGTATTCACATGGATAGACAGATAATGCCCTACCTCATGCAAGGTACGGTATCATCATTTAAAGAATAGAGAAACGAATAACCGGGGGTGCCCTAAGTCCCACTACCCCATGATACGGACAGTAATAGTGAGTGTGTTGCGAACGTCCGAGCAACAAGCACAATAAGAAAGGAATAAAAAGGGAAAGAGCAAAAACAGCCGCCGCACCGTCTGCCATTAAGTGAGACAGAAAATGAATCAACTGTAGTTCGACTGTAGAATGTTTATGTGCCGCCCCTTTCTTAAACGGGTGTGAATGGACGATTGTCACGCCATTGACCACATGCACGTGGGCAAAGAACGTAAAGCTTACCAGATACGATATAAACAGTATCGGTAAGAAGTAGCGCGTAATATTCAATAACAATCGTTTCACCTCATTTTTTCTTTGAGGCGGCAAAGATACGAACTATTTATTTAACAATCAATTATTATATAAAATTCTGTTAATATACAGCCGAGGCTATTACTTGAATAAACAGAATCAAGAATACCATGGCAATCGGATAAACAGTTGCGTAAGCTACGCTCGGAATATTGCTATCCACCATAGAGTCGGCGGCAGCAAGTCCCGGAGTACTTGTCATACCTCCCGTAATAGTTCCCAGCAAATCGAGCAGACTGATTTTAAATACGAAATGTCCGACAATGGCTGCAACAAGCATCGGCACCAATGTGATAGCGGCTCCTACTCCGAACATCAATAATCCGCTTTCCTGGAAGGTAGCTACCAGGTTCTTACCGGCAGAAGTTCCTACTTCGGCAAGGAAAAGAAGCAGACCTAACTGGCGCAACAACTGGTTGGCAGGCCCGGACATAGACCAGATAATGGGTCCTGTCTTACCTATCGCACTCAACACAAGAGCTACCATCAAAACTCCCCCGGTCAGTCCCGGTGAGAATGACAGGCTATCAGAGAAAGAGATATTTATTTTGCCAAACAACACTCCCAATACAATCCCCATTGCAATAGGGAAGAAGTCCGTATCGGATAGTTTCTTCGCATTGTTTCCCAACAGGCGGGCTACTCCTTTAAGTCCCTCTTTCTCACCGACTACCATCAGTTTATCACCAAACTTCAAGGCTAAATCGGGAGACGGAGATAGATCAATGCCGCTTCGACGAACACGAGTCACTGTACAACCAAAGTTTTTCTGTAAGTTCAAATCCCCCAGCTGTTTGTTTATCATGTCTTTCTTGGTCAACAACAAAGATTCTATTTCCTGCGTTTTATCCAAAGGCAGTTCACCTTCTTCTCTCTTACCTACCAACACAGCCAGTTGATCCAGTGATTCTTCGCTACCTACGGCTTGTATGTAATCTCCTTCATGCAACACCGTATGGGCGGTGGGAATGGATATTTCATCATTGTGTTTCAGACGTGAAATGACAGCACCCGTCATACCGCGCGCATTAATTTGCACCAGGCTGCGATCGAACACATTCGCATTAGTGACGCGATAAATGCAAGTGGTCAATTCCGGGAATTGTCCGCGACGTTCTATCTCCAGGCGACGGGCTTCTTTATCTAAATCCACCCGCATGATTTTAGGCAACAGCTTGACAAACAGAATCACGCCGATCACTCCAAACGGATATGCGATACCGTAAGCAATAGATGCCAAAGGAGAATTGGTACTGTCGATGGCAACGGCCAAACCCGGCGTACTGGTCAGCGCTCCGGCAATCAGACCGACAATACTCGGTGTATCGATATCAAATGCATATTTCAGCCCGACTGCGGTAAGGCAGGCGGAACAAATAATAAGCATAGTGATGAGGATAAGTGTCTTCCCTTTACTGCGGAAAGAGTCGAAGAATCCGGGCCCTGCCTGAATACCGATGGTAAAAATGAAGAGCACCAGACCGAAGTTTCCTAATTCTTTAGGAATGACAACACCAAAATGCCCGAAGAGAAGGGCAATGAATATAACTGCCGACACATCGAGAGATAATCCTCTGATTTTGATTCTTCCCAGCATAAACCCTAATGCGACAATCAGGAAAAGGGAAAAATAAGAGGAATGCAATAAGTCAGTAAACATAAAAAATAAAGGTTAGTTAGTTTAAGGGCGCGAAGGTACGGATTTTATTTAATCCTCACAACATTCCTCGCAGCAAGTAGACCTTTCATCTTCAAACTCCAAAGTAGCATGATGGATGCCTGCCTCTTCGAGCGCTTCTTTTATATGCTGTTTCACTTCTTCCAACGACAACCGGAGGCTATCGTGAAGCAATCTCCAAGGAATTATAATAAAACCCTACTCCGAACTCTACGATAACAAAAGCAATATTCAGAGTGATGCCTATGATAAAAGCCTTATTGAGCGATGTCAACAGATGATTAAGTTCGTAGTGGTGGTGAGGAGGTTCCATTATATATATTATTATTACATCTACTATCTAAGAAACATCTTACCGGGAGATTAGTTCATTCCACTTTCAGCAATAGTAATGGCTCCCCCTCCCCCCAAAAAACAAGCCACCGAAATGAATGATTCATCCCGATGGCTTATCCCCTTTAAACACCTTTAAACAAAATGAAAATATGCCTTATATACTAACTAAACTAACTAACCCTCAAGGCATATTTTAAAGAGGCTGTCGCATCAACCTCTTTTTATTATAGACAGCTTTCGCTCTCTAATCTTATTTACGGGCTTCGGCAATATAACCGAGAGCTTCTTCACATTTTGCAGTTACATAAGCCCAGTCTTCTGCTGCCACTTTATCTTTCGGGAACAACTTAGATCCCATACCTACGCAGAATACACCGGCTTTAATCCATGCGGTCAGGTTTTCTTTAGTAGGTTCTACCCCACCTGTTACCATCAGCTTAGACCATGGCATCGGAGCCATTAAGCCTTTCACGAAGTTAGTTCCGTAAACATCACCCGGGAATACTTTGCAAAGATCGCAACCTACTTCCTGCGCAAAACCTACTTCTGATACAGAACCGCATCCCGGAGTATAAGCTACCGAACGACGATTACATACCTTAGCTATTTCAGGATTAAACAACGGACCTACCACAAAGTTAGCACCCAGCTGCAAATACATAGCAGCAGTAGCCGGATCAACGATAGAACCGATACCGATTGCCATTTCAGGGCATTCTTTTGCTGCGAACTTAACGATTTCAGCAAATACTTCCTGTGCGAAGTCACCACGATTTGTGAATTCGAAAGCACGAACACCACCGTCATAACAAGCCTTTACTACTTTCTTTGCAACTTCTGCATCTTTGTGATAGAATACAGGAACCATTCCTGTAGAACCGATCTTATTCAATACGGCTATTTTATCGAATTTTGCCATCTTATTATTTACTATTTAAATGAATTGATTTTCTAAACTTTTCAACTCTCCGGATTATCTCTGAACGCGACCGCTTGCATCACCACCAGCCAATGCTTCTACTTCTTCTACAGAAACAAGATTGAAGTCACCATTGATAGTATGTTTCAATGCAGATGCAGCAACAGCAAATTCAAGAGCAGCACCCTGATTAGGTTTAGTCATCAAACCGTGGATGATACCACCGGAGAAAGAGTCGCCACCACCTACACGGTCGATAATCGGATCGATATCATAACGTTTTGAAGTATAGAATTCTTCTCCGTTGTAGATCATAGCTTTCCAACCGTTGTGAGTAGCCGAGAAAGATTCGCGCAAAGTAGAAACTACATATTTGAATCCGAATTCTTTCATCATCTGTTGGAAAATACCCTTGTAGCCTTCAGCATCAGTGTGACCAGCCTCAACATCAGCATCCGGTTTGAAGCCCAGGCAAAGTTCTGCATCTTCTTCATTACCGATACATACGTCTACATACTTCATCAACGGTTTCATGATAGACTGCGCTTTTTCTTTAGTCCATAATTTCTTACGGAAGTTCAAGTCAACAGAAACTGTTACACCGTGACGTTTTGCAGCCTCACAAGCCAGACGAGTCAACTCGGCAGCCTTATCAGAAATAGCCGGAGTGATACCAGACCAGTGGAACCAGTCAGCACCTTCCATGATAGCATCAAAGTCGAAATCAGCAGCGTCAGCTTCAGCAATAGCAGAGTGAGCACGGTCATAAATAACTTTGCTAGGACGCATAGAAGCACCTGTTTCCAAATAGTAGATACCTACGCGGTCGCCACCACGGGCAATAAAGTCTGTCTTTACGCCATATTTACGTAATGCGTTAACAGCAGACTGTCCAATTTCGTGTTTCGGTAATTTAGTTACGAAATAGGCGTCATGTCCGTAGTTGGCACAGCTCACTGCAACGTTAGCTTCTCCACCACCATACACTACATCAAAAGAGTCAGATTGAACAAAACGAGTATTACCCGGAGTTGATAATCTAAGCATGATTTCGCCTAATGTAACGACTTTCTTTCCCATAATCTTATGTTTTAAATTCTAAGTTATTAATATTATGAACTTTCAATTTATCATTTCATCCCTATTTTAGGGGTTAACACATTGACTATATGAGTATTAATTCACAAAACGACTAATATCACATACCTTTCGTGTGCGGGCACAAAGATACAACAATTTTCGTAATTACAAAAATTGTTATATATTTGTATCGAAAATATTAAGATTATTAGTGTGTGCGAGCACAAAAACCTATATAAATAAAGGTTATCGTATGAATAAATTGCCCGAAAGAATCAGAATCAAAGACATCGCCCGTCTGGCAGATGTATCAGTGGGAACAGTAGACCGCGTTATTCATGGACGTAGCGGAGTGTCGGAAGCCAGCAAGAAACGCGTAGAAGAAATTCTGAAGCAGCTTGATTACCAGCCCAACATGTACGCCAGCGCTTTGGCTTCTAATAAGAAGTATACGTTTATCTGTCTGCTGCCGGAGCATCTGGAAGGCGAATACTGGACAGCGGTAGAAACCGGTATCCACGAAGCTATTGCCACTTATTCGGATTTCAACACTTCGGTGAGAATCAACTATTACGATCCGTACGACTATCATTCATTCGAAAATGCCAGCGAAGCCATTTTGGCTTTACAGCCGGACGGAGTGATGGTAGCTCCTACCGCTCCGCAATATACGAAAGGTTTCACCGATCAGTTGCAGGCATTGGATATACCTTATATATATATAGACTCCAACATCAAAGACGTTCCTCCCCTCGCCTTCTTCGGTCAGAACTCACGCCAAAGCGGATACTTCGCCGCCAGAATGATGATGTTACTGGCGCGGGATGAAAAGGAAATCGTTATTTTCCGCAAGATACATGAAGGAATTGTGGGTTCTAACCAGCAAGAAAACAGAGAAATCGGTTTCAGGCAGTACATGAAAGAACATCATCCGTCTTGTACTATACTGGAGCTCGACTTACATGCCGAACGCAACGACGAAGACAATGAGATGCTGAATGAATTCTTCCGTACCTATCCGACAGTGAAGAATGGAATCACATTCAACTCTAAAGCCTATATCGTTGGCGAATACCTGCAAAGTCGCGGAAAGAAAGATTTCAATCTGATAGGCTATGACCTTCTGGAACGGAATGTCACCTGCCTGAAAGAAGGAAGCATCTCTTTCCTCATTGCCCAGCAACCGGAACTGCAAGGCGCCAATGGCATCAAAGCTCTTTGCGATCACCTTATTTTCAAAAAAGAAGTGACCTGCATCAACTATATGCCCATCGACTTGTTAACGGTAGAAACAATAGACTATTACCATAACAAATAACAACAAAGTACAACTTTACAAGTACATTACATGGAAACAAAGTATTTAAGAATTAATCCTGCCGACAACGTTGCCGTTGCCATTGTTAACCTCCCGGCAGGAGAGCATCTTTCTGTAGATGGCATTGAAGTTACATTGAACGAAGACATTCCTGCCGGACATAAATTCGCATTGAAGAATTTTGCTGAAGGCGAAAATGTAATCAAGTACGGTTATCCTATCGGACATGCACGGATGGCAAAGAAACAGGGTGACTGGATGAACGAAACGAATATCAAAACCAACCTCGCCGGATTGCTGGATTACACTTACAACCCGATTCAGGTTTCTTTGGATATTCCTCATAAAGATCTTACATTCAAAGGTTATCGTCGCAAAAACGGTGATGTAGGGGTAAGAAACGAAATATGGATTATCCCGACAGTAGGTTGCGTAAACGGTATCATCGGTCAACTGGCTGAAGGACTGCGCCGCGAAACCGAAGGTAAGGGAGTGGATGCCATTGTCGCTTTCCCACACAACTACGGTTGCTCACAACTTGGTGACGATCACGAAAATACGAAAAAGATTCTTCGTGACATGGTGCTTCACCCCAATGCGGGCGCCGTATTGGTGGTAGGCTTGGGATGCGAAAATAACCAGCCGGACGTATTCCGTGAGTTCCTGGGCGAGTTTGATGAAGACCGCGTGAAGTTCATGGTTACCCAAAAAGTAGGTGACGAATATGAAGAAGGAATGGAAATTCTGCGTGATTTGTATGCAAAGGCTTCTAAAGATGTACGTACCGATGTTCCTTTGTCCGAACTGCGTGTGGGATTGAAATGCGGTGGTTCCGATGGTTTCTCCGGCATTACGGCAAACCCGCTATTAGGTATGTTCTCCGATTTCCTGATTGCACAGGGAGGCACAAGCGTATTGACAGAAGTTCCGGAAATGTTCGGCGCAGAAACCATCCTGATGAACCGTTGCAAAAACGAGAAACTGTTTGAACAGACCGTCCATCTGATTAATGACTTCAAAGAATACTTCCTGTCACACGGAGAACCTGTAGGCGAAAATCCTTCTCCGGGAAACAAAGCCGGAGGTATCTCTACTCTGGAAGAAAAAGCACTGGGATGTACCCAAAAGTGCGGAAAGAGCTATGTATCCGGCGTGATGCCTTACGGCGAACGTTTACAGAAAAAAGGTCTTAATCTGCTTTCTGCTCCGGGCAATGACCTGGTTGCAGCCACTACTCTTGCTGCGAGCGGGTGTCACATGGTGCTTTTCACCACCGGACGTGGTACTCCTTTCGGTACTTTTGTTCCAACCATGAAGATTTCCACTAATTCAACGCTGGCTAAAAACAAACCGGGATGGATTGACTTCAACGCTGGTGTGATTGTAGAAAACGAACCGATGGAAAAGACTTGCGAACGTTTCATTGATTATATTATCAAAGTGGCAAGCGGTGAATTCGTAAACAACGAAAAGAAAGGTTATCGCGAAATTGCTATCTTTAAAACAGGCGTAACCTTGTAAACAGCTATTTATCTGATAAACAAATATACTGAAGATAAAAAGATACATTGTTAGAATGACAGAGTTGCTATCCTCCACTCAACGATAAGTTGAACAGGATAGCAACTCTTTTTTATATTATACCATATCGTCACCTGTTCTCTTGAAGGTAACACGGATTGTTTTATGAAAGGGAATAAAACGGGAAACCACAGCTATAATAACGGATATAACTAACAAATAACCCAGAATTTCTTTCAGTGCAAGCAGCATGCTTTGCTGTTGCAAGGTATTATATAAAGAGTTAGTTGCCAGCTGCGCAGCTTCATTATATGGATGTCCTTGTGCAATTGCATTGTTTAAGGACTGGCTATAGCGTGTTGCCGACAACGGATCGGCAATGGTGATAGTCTCCGATAGAGAATACATATATTTCTGCTGTAACCGGTACAATACATTACTATAAAAAGAGGTCGCTAGAATAGGTGCCAATACGGAACGGAAAATAATCAGAAAGAAAGCATTCGACAACAAGTATTTCGGATTCAAGTCTTCCACGGCAAACAGAGCGAAAGCTATAATCAAAGTCAACATACCCAACCCACGAAAGAATATAGGCAAGTAGAGCATTTCATACGTACTATCCGGAGAGATGCCAAAATACAGGATCGCAAAGAAAATCACAAAACAACTCATCCCTCCCGCTATCAGAAAACGGAACCGCCAACGTTGCCATCGGAACCACCAGAAACAGATAAAAGCACCGACTATATATCCCGGAAGCAAATAAATATAAAGGGAATAGGTATGCGTAGTATCTACTTTCAGAATGACAGTCAGATAGTTAGTCAACAAAGTGGTCGATGTACTGAAAAACATCACAAGCATCATATAGAAATAGCCTATAATCGCTTTGGGCTGGAATAAAGGAGCCAGACTTACATAAGGATTTTCCGAACGGCTCTGATACCAGATGAACAACGCAATCAACATAGGCGCTATGATGATATAGGCACAAATCTTACCGGAAGCCATCCAATCGAGCACTTTTCCATAATTGATAACGTACATCAACATCAGCAACCCGGCTGAAATAATAAACATCTCACGAATGTGCAGATCAGACCATGCGACGGCTTTAATGGGACGGTTATGACGGAAACAGATGATGACAAATAATATGGAAATCAAAATCAGTACCATCATAAAGTAATACATATACTTCCAGTTATAATGATACGCCAGTAAAGCCGTTACCAGCATCGAAACCTGTCCCCCACCATAAACCAACGGATAAAAATAAGAATAGAACTCGCTACGTATATTCTTCGGACTGAAAATCTTTTGGGCATAACGAATAAACCACAACATTAGAAATCCTTTCAGAAAACCGACAGCAAAACTACAAACAATCAGAATATCCGCGTTTTGCGTACGTGCGCAAGCCCAACTCAAGAAGAATTGCAGTACCAAATCAATCAACAACAGAGACTTCACAGAAAAGGCTGCCAGCACTTTAGGAATAATCGGATAAGCGATAGCCATGCCCGCTGAAGCGGCATAATACCCCATCGTTATATCTTCTGAATTAGTGCCCAACGTGTTCGATACTTCCAGCATACTGCCTGTATATGAGCCATTGAGCATGGTGACCGGGAGAATCACGATGAAGATACTGATAAGTCCAAGCCAATCGGGTACCCATTGACGAACAGGTGCCTCCAATTCTTTCATGGTAATCATTCGCGTAGAGCTTCTGTTTCCACCATCATCCCGGCTCTCAACTGCGCCATTTCTTCCGGAGAAACATCTTCCAAGTCAATCCGCACGGGTATTCGCTGTTGCACCTTTACAAAATTACCGGCAGAATTATCCGTAGGAACCAGGGAATATTTAGACCCGGTTGCTTCGGAAATCGCGGTGACCTCTCCATGAAAAGTCTTTCCGGGCACTGCATCTACTTTTACACGTACTTGCTGACCAATATAGATATTAGCAATCTGAGTTTCTTTATAATTAGCGGTAATCCATTTATCCTTCTTACGCACCAGATAAGAAATAGTCTGTCCGGCCGGCACATACTGGCCGGGTTCAAGCGTGCGCCTGCCCATATATCCATCATAAGGAGCAGTAAGAACCGTATAAGAGAGATTCAACTTTGCCAAATCCAAGTCAGCTTCCTTACGTAAAATAGCAGCCTCTGCGCCGGTTGTCTTCTTGCTTGTTTCCGCATATTGTGATAATGCCGCTTGTTTCTGCGCAACTAATGCCTGATAACGTGCCTTTGCCGCTTCATAAGCAGCTTTTGTTTGTTCATACTGCTGCTCCGGGACTGATTCTTCTTTCAATAAACGTTCAAAACGATGATAATCCTGTTCCAATTGCCAGAGTTTCGCTTTCGCTTCGGCAATATTGGCATCCTGTACGGCAATATTCGTATGGGAAGTTTCAATTCCCGAATGAAGTACATCCTGCGAACCATGTGCATCCAATAATGCAGCTTCCGCTTCTTTCACCTTAATCTGATATTCACGATTGTCAAGCACCAGCAGCGTATCTCCTTGACGGACATATTGATGCTCCTTAAAACGAACCTCCTTTATATAACCCGAGACCCGGACATTCAAAGGAGCCACATATTGATCTACAAAAGCATCATTCGTCACTTCGTAATTAACGTAACGCCAAAAGTAAGTAGCAGTCCACCAAAGTCCGGAGACTGCCAAACAGATACATACCAAATTTAAAACGATATTACGAACTCTTACTTTTTTCAGTTTCCGCTGTTTTTCTTTCAATTCATTTGCCATAACAGTTCATCCATAAAATCATAAATCTAAAATCATAAATCTCCACAAGCCTTCTGAAGTTGATAATAAGTATAAATCACACGAGTACGCGCAGTGACCAACTGCAATTCCACATTCAAACGAACGGAGTTTGCATCGAGCAAATCAGTCAGGATAGCCAACTGATTCAGGTAACGATTCTGCATGATACGATAATTCTCTTCCGCTTGTCGGACAGACAGCTTTAGAGCTTCCACCCTCTGCAACGCTTCCTGGTGGCGTAAAAAAGCCGAACGTACATCGACGCGAATCCCCTGCATCTTCTGCTCCTCTTCATTTTTTCGCAAGGATACCATCAGTTTGCTCTCTTTTATTTTATGGTTGTTCTTGTACAGTGACGATAAAGGATAGGAAACCGACACACCTACATTCCAGTTATTATTATACATATCCGCTAATGTACGTGAGATGGGGCGCGCCAAAGTGTTCGATGCATAGAGCGACACACAGGGAAGAGAAAAAGATTTGACTGAACGGATTTCATTCCTCGCCAATTCTGTTTGTACACGAAGCAGCTTCATCGCCGGATCATTCGCATAAGCCTGAACAATATAATCATCATACGGCTGCAAAGCAACTGCCTGATAAAGAACAGTGGTATCGGGTTTTAATAATAAATTCTCGTCCTGTCCCAATAAGATATCGAGTTGCTGCGATACAAGCACAATACTGTTTTCCGTTTCCTGTAGAGACAGGCGATCATTAGTCAACTGCATTTCGCTCCGCAACACATCATTGTTCGTTATCAAACCCTCCTTTTTCATCCGCCATATATCGTGTAGCCGGAGTTCCGACTCCTCAATATTCCGCACCAGTACTTCATGCTGCTTAAACAGACTAAACAGATTCATATACTGATTCAATAACCTTAACTTTATTTCCGCCTGATCGGTCAATGTCTGTAATTCGGCAACTTGCTTTTCTATATCCGCCTTATGAATAGCACTTCGGGTTCTACCACCCTGATAGAGAGGCTGTGCCAAATCAATTACATAGTTTTGTGACCAGTCCGGTGCTTCCGGATAGGCAGGATCGGATAATCCCCGTTCCCAAACGACGGGTTGTCCTACAAATCCCCCTTTCAGTCCAATCTGCAGTTCCGGCAACTGCGCAGAACGTGCGGTTCGTATCCGCTCCTGCGCCATGGATTCTTTCATTGCATCTGCCTGAAGTTGCAGACTATGCTGCACTCCCCGCTCAAAAAGCTGATCGACGGTAAGAAACAAAGAATCTGTTTGTGCGTTGATGGAGGAAGCGCCCAAAAGCAGACAGTACAAAGCTGCCCCATATTTTCTATACATTTTCAAGTACATCGTATACAGCTTTTAATTCAGATAACATCGTTTCAATGCTTTCTATACCAATAATCTTTTCTGCGTATACATAAACCTGATCGAGAATCGGACGAATCTGGTCTTTAAACTCCTCCCCTTCGGGAGTCAGGAATACCAGTTTATTACGACGGTCGGCGGGATCTTCTTTACGGTACACATACCCTTTCTTTTCCAGATTATTCATCAAATTGGTCAGACAGGCTTTATCTTTTGCAATGCGTTCTGCCAATATCTGCTGACTGATTCCCTGCTCGTACCATAAACTACTCAATACCTGAAGCATCTCAAATGTAATACCCGCATTATTTTTTCTCAATGTCCGTTGCATAGACCTGCGGAAAGCCATACGGGTACGAACAATCTGCAACATGAGTTCTCTAAACTCTGCTCCTTCTCTCATTTTCTATAACCTTTTTATCTGTTTCGTTTCGGTGGCAAAGTTACATATTTCCGTCGAATTAGTCAAAGGTTTGACTAATTTCATTTCCATACCATGTATATATAATTCCTGACCATTCGCTTACTTGTTCTTTAAATCACTATATATTAACTCATTATCATAGCATCCCGATCTTTATTATCAAAATATTCAAGCAAAAAGTTTGTTCATCTAAAATCTTTTATTTTACTTTGCATCACAAAGTACTTTTTATATGAATAAAGATAAAGCATTAGAATCGGTGAATGAGATAAAAGAGTTGATGGAAAAGTCCTCAAAGTTTATCTCTCTAAGTGGTCTCGCTGCAATCATGGCGGGCATTTACGCATTAGTTGGGGCATATATCGCCACACAAGTTATTACACCGGGCACTCATTTAATTGTCGCCCTTGAACTAATGGCCATAATAGCCTCACTCGTATTGGTAGCTGCTGCGGTCACTGCCTGCATCCTATCCTATTACAAATCCAAGAAGACAGGACAAAAATTTTTCAGCCGCCTCACTTACCGGGCATTGTGGAATTTCTCTCTTCCAATGCTAACCGGAGGTGTTTTATGTATTTCCATCCTTATGCACGAGTATTATGACATCCTGGCTTCTGTCATGCTTTTATTTTACGGGCTGGCACTGGTCAACGTTTCCAAGTTTACTTATTCCAGCATCGTATGGTTAGGCTATGCTTTCATTTGTCTGGGTGTCGTAGACTGTTTTTGGGAAGGTCATTCACTACTGTTCTGGACCATCGGTTTTGGCGTTTTCCATATCCTCTATGGCATATTGTTCTATTTACACTACGAAAGAAAGAGAACATAAATGATAGAAGCATTCCAATATATTAATAAGGCATTCGAAAGCAAGGTCCGACTAGGCATCATGGCTATTCTGATGGTAAATGAGGAAGCTGATTTCAATTTTCTGAAAGAACAGCTCTCTCTGACCGACGGCAATCTTGCCAGCCATACCCGTGCCCTGGAAGAACTGGGATATATCGTATGCAACAAAACTTTTGTCGGACGAAAGCCGCGGACTGTTTTTCAGGCAACCCCGCAAGGCAGAGAAGCTTTCAAATCGCATATTGAAGCCTTAGAGAAATTTCTAAAATCAAAATAAATAATTCATCAAAACACTACTGGTTTATGGACACTTTCAATGAAAATTCAAATGAACAACAGGCGCAGCAACCTATGGGATGCCTCCACCGTTTCTCCAAAACAATCAAGGTTGTCATCATCGGATTATTAATCCTTCTCCTGATGATACCCATGTTCATGATTGAGAATCTTATTTCCGAACGGGGACGAACCCAGGAAGAAGCTATCGACGAGGTAAGTGAAAAATGGAGTCTGGCACAGACCATCACTGGCCCTTACCTGAATCTCCAGTATCCGGTTGTCACTGAAAACAACGGCGAGAAGAAGGTTTCCATCAAAGACCTGATACTTTTTCCTGACGAGCTTATGATCAACGGACAACTGAAGACTGAAATCCTGAAAAGAAGTATCTATGAGGTCAATGTATATCAATCGGAACTAACATTGACAGGGTCATTCAGTTCGGAAGAATTGAAAAAGAGCAGAATAGATATGGAGCAATTGCAGTTTGACAGGGCAGCTATTTGCTTGAATCTGACCGATATGCGGGGTATCAGCGAACAAATCAGCATCACTCTGGGAGATTCTGTTTATATATTCGAGCCGGGTATGGACAACAGAGGAATAGATAACACCGGAGTTCATGCGATCGCTAATTTGTCAGAGTTGAAGCAGAATAAAAAACTGCCTTATGAAATAAAAATCAAACTGAAAGGTTCACAGTCACTCAACTTTATTCCACTAGGTAAAACAACCCGTGTAGATCTGAAAGCTAACTGGAATACACCGAGCTTTACCGGAAACTATCTGCCTAACAACCGAAATATTACGGAGAAGGAATTTTCGGCACAATGGCAAGTTTTAAACTTGAACCGGAATTACTCACAGGTGATGGCTGACTACAACACCTCGAACATCAAGGATATTGAAAACTCAAGTTTTGGTGTAAACTTCAAAATTCCGGTGGAACAGTACCAACAGTCTATGCGCTCCGCAAAGTATGCCATTCTGATTATCCTACTGACTTTCGGAGTTATCTTCTTCACTGAAATCATGAACAAGACCCGCATTCATGCCTTGCAGTATTTATTGGTAGGACTGGCTCTCTGTCTATTCTACAGCCTGCTCCTCTCCTTCTCCGAACACGTTGGTTTCAATCCTGCCTATCTGTTATCTTCTGCACTAACTATTATACTGGTAGGCGGATATATGTTCGGAATCACCAAGAAAAAGAAACCGTCATTAATCATGTCCGGTTTGTTGGCTATACTCTATATTTATATCTTTGTTCTTATCCAACTGGAGACTTTCGCATTATTGGCAGGCAGCTTAGGACTGTTTATCATTCTGGCAATAGTGATGTATTTTTCAAAGAAAATAGACTGGTTTAATGAATAATCGGCTTTTCTATTGAAATACTTGACAAATGGCTTTTTATTTTGTATCTTTGAAAAAACAAAAGCAATAAGAGGAATGAAAAATATAAAAAAAATAGAGACATAAGAAATCTTTAAACTGATATATTTTAGTATTAGTACAGATATATAATAGGGCAATGATCTAACGATCATTGCCCTATTATGTTTATATTTTTACTTAATTCATTCTATATAATCTTTAAAGAACGCTCAAAATAGTTTTTAATAAACTCTGATACCGTTTATAATAAACTATCAAAAAGTTTATTATAAACAGAAAGTACGTTTATTAAGAACGCAGTCTTTAATTGTAAATATAGAGAAACTGATTTCGCATGGTAGACGCCTATAAATAAGTCTGTTTACCCACACAATAATATAAACGAACATATTCATATTTCAATCATTGGATATACACACTAAAATGTTTTCTTCAAATATATCATATCCACCAACTGCACACCATCCTCATAGATCGGATGATCGTAGTTGTCAGTAAAGAAATTCGTTATCCGGTGAGAAATCACAAAACCACAATGCTCATAGAAAGACCTGGAAGAAGGTACATCTCCTGTGCCCACCAACATTTCAGAGCACTTCCCCTGATAATATTCAAATAAAAACTCTATTAAACGTTTTCCGTACCCCTGTCGTTGGAAAAAAGGAACAGTAGCAATATTCTTGATTTCATAAACACCTTGCCCTTCACATGTCACCACACAAAGAGCTTTCAGCCCGTCATCATAAAGAACAAACATATCACCGCGTTCCAAATATCGGTCAATCATACTTTCTTGTTCATCAGCCAAGAGTAATAAATCAAGGAATTCTTTTTTATCTGAAGTTACTAGTTTTATCTCCATATTTTCTATTTTGTCATAAAATAAAAATGTTACCGACTCATCTGTCTATGGTCCAAAATGGTATCCATATTCTCCAAAGCCCATCCCACCAGTCCTTCAATATGAGGAATCAATGTACCACCTGTATCTGTCAGGCAATACTCTACACGGGGAGGTACTTCAGCATATACTTTCCGTTCAACCAATCCATCTGATTCCAAAGTACGCAATGTAACAGTCAACATTCTTTGAGAGACATCTTCTATCGTTTTATGAATATCACTAAAACGCATAGTTCCATTTGCGTTCAGCGTAATAAGCACCAGCATCGACCACTTGTCTCCCAAACGGCTAAGCACATCTCTTATCGGACAATTTCCTGTCGGATGAAAGTTTTTCATTCTTTAACGTTTTGTATTTTATTGAGTTTCAGTAATAGTTACCTCTATGTAACTTCCTTATTTTCAAGTGCGTTCTTGCATTTATCAAACAAGAAAGATACATTTGCATCACAAAAGTAATAAACTTACTAATAATAACTATTGTTTCATTTAAATAATTATGATTATGGCAAAGAAAGTTGCAGTTTTAGCAGTGAATCCGGTAAATGGTTGTGGATTATTCCAATATTTGGAAGCGTTTTTCGAGAATGGCATTTCATATAAAGTATTTGCTGTATCGGATACGAAAGAGATTAAAACAAATTCAGGAATCAGCTTGACAGTAGATGATGTAATTGCTAATTTGAAGGGGTATGAAGATGAATTTGACGCACTCGTTTTCTCTTGTGGCGATGCAGTGCCTGTATTTCAGCAGAATGCCGATAAGCCTTATAATGTAGATTTGATGCAAGTTATTAAAACATTTGGGGATAAAAAGAAAATTATGATCGGACATTGTGCCGGTGCAATGATGTTTGACTTTACCGGTATAACCAAAGGAAAAAAAGTAGCAGTTCACCCATTAGCCAAGCCAGCTATTCAGAACGGAACAGCTACCGATGAGAAATCAGAAATAGATGGTAACTTATTCACCGCTCAAGATGAAAATACCATTTGGACAATGTTACCACACATAATTGAAGTATTAAAATAATGCCTACAGTGTAGATACAAAACAATAAATATAAACACTATAACACAAATCTACACATCCCAATATGGAAAAGCATGTTCCTTTAAAAGAAACGATGCGTTTCTCTGTGTGCAACAAGAGGGTGTCTGAAAAGAACATCCTCTTACTTTTTATGGTCAAAATTAAGTTTAATCCATTTATTATTAATATCTTTGTACCACATAAACTTAATAAACCATCAGAAAATTTAATTTTAATGACAACAAACAATCAAACAAAAGCAAATACTGTCTATTTAATAAAACTTTTTTTGTCGTTCTATTTCTTGTTTTCTTTCACGACTCCGACTCTAGCCCAAAAGGATTCAGTGAATTCATCTAATTATCTTCTGATTATTAACTCATATACAGAAGCGGCTCCCTGGAGCTTTAGAATGATTTCTGCAATAACCGCATACACACAAACTCTTCCTCAATTAGCACTCTATACCGAACATATGAACATGCTGATGATGGACACAGACTCCACCTTAAAAGAGTTCAGACAAACGATCCTGGAAAAATATAGGCAACATTCTCCACGAATGCTGATATTAATAGGAAATTCCAGTATGATATTACGGGATGACTTCAAGAAGATGTGGGGAAATATCCCGATTATATTATGCGCCGAAGAAGACTATATCGGTCCGAAAGAATTTTATCTACAAAAGAAACCAATTGACGTAGCTGCGAGAATCCCAATTGCAGATATAGCCAAAACATACAATCTTACTTTCTTACATTCTAATTTCTACATTAAAGAAAATATAGAACTAATTTTCCGAATGACTCCCAACATAAAGAATTTCATATTTATCGGTGACGAACGGCAAAACAACCAGACTTACAACATAATTATCGAGCAAGAATTGAAGAAGAATCATCCGGGTATCAATTATCAGTTCATATCTCCTCAAAAGATGCAGATCAATCATTTGTTGGATACTCTTTATTCTATCGACCCAAAAATAACAGGAATACTCTTTTCCTCCTGGTTCTATAAACATACATTTGCCGGAAACACTTCGCTGGTTACAAATTCTCATCGGCTAATCTCAACAACTTCCGCTCCTTTGTTCAGCCTTGGTATGTTGACAATCAAAGACAACACAGGAGGGACGATAGGCGGATATATCTACGACCAAGACAGATACAATCAAAAAATAAGACAAGCAGTCCAATCAATACTAAATGGGAAACAGGCAGCCGATATTCCTTTTTACGAGCCTACGGACGCGGCCCCTACGATCAATTACAGTGTATTGCTCCGCAAAGGATTATCCCCGAGATTATGCCCTTCCGACACAATTTTCTTTAATAAGCCACCCACATTTTGGGAACAATACGGATATTTCATTTTAGGAGTGATAGTTTGTTTCATACTGTTTGCTCTATTCTTCCAATACCGTATCAATCATCTGAATAAATTAAAGAAACTACAACAGAAAGAGATTGACGCAATGACTTCCTACAAGAACCTGATTAACAATATGCCTATACTTTATATGCAAGAAGAATTAATCATGAACGAAGAAGGCACACCAATAGAGTTAATATACCGAAATGTAAACTCTCATTTTGAGAAAAATTTCTTCCGCAAAGAAGAGGTTATAGGCAAAAAGGCTAGTGAGTTATTCCCGGAATCTATGAAGGAATTCCTGCATTTCACCAAAATGTCACTTACTGAAAACAGAGCTATCACCTTCCCATATTATTTCAAACAGATAGATGCATTTTATGATATAGTCCTGAAAGGTACTCACCACAATAACATTGTTGATATTTTCTGTCTGGACAGTACTGAACTATACAAAGCCCAACAAAAATTGAGTGCTACCAACAATAAGCTCGCAATGGCACTGGACGTAGCCAATATTGTGCCCTGGAAATGGGATTTATTAAGCAAAACAATACTTTGCGACATCAACAAGCCCATTGAACTTAGCACAAATGAAGATAATATAAATGAAGAACAGTTGGCAGTGCCCGACTCTCAATACTTCTCTAAGATATTCAAAGAAGACCGCAAGCGTGTAGAAAAGGCCTACGAAGATCTGCTAGAAGGACGCTTGGATAAGGTAAGGGAAGAATATCGTATAGTCAACATACAAAATAACATCCACAGAATAGAATGGGTGGAAGCACAGGCTGCCGTAGAGACTCGTGATGAAAACGGAAAGCCACTAACGCTGGTAGGCTCCTCGCTAGTTATCACCAAACGGAAAAAGATGGAAATGGAGTTAACTACAGCCCGAGACCGGGCAGAAGAATCCAATCGCCTCAAATCTGCTTTCCTTGCAAATATGAGCCATGAAATCCGTACTCCTCTCAACGCCATTGTCGGTTTTTCCGGTATATTGGCATCAACGGAGGAAGAAGAAGAAAAACAGGAGTACGTGAGCATCATTGAAAACAATAATACTCTGTTACTACAATTAATCAGCGATATTCTGGATTTATCAAAGATTGAAGCCGGGACATTGGAATTTCAGTATTCCAACATAGACTTGAATAAAGTGATGAATGAGTTAACAAGCTCATTACAGCTAAAAATCAAATCGGACAAAGTACAGCTAAGTTGCCATCCGACAATGGAAACCTGCTTTATACATACTGAAAAGAACCGTCTATCGCAGTTACTCATCAATCTGATAAGCAATGCTATCAAATTTACGGCCGAAGGGTATATTCGTTTTGGCTATGAACTTCGCGACAACGAAATCTATTTTTATGTCAGTGATACCGGTTGCGGCATACCTAAAGACAAACAGAAAAGCATTTTCGGACGCTTCGTCAAACTAAACAGCTTTCAACAAGGTACAGGATTAGGACTTTCTATCTGCCACACATTAGTCGAACGTATGGGAGGTTTTATCGGAGTAGACTCGGAAGAAGGAAAAGGTTCGACATTCTGGTTCACACTACCATACAAGCCCGCAATGGCTGTAGATGAAAATACCCAAAAGATGGAAATTCAACCAATAACCATAGAAAAAAACAAGTTCAGCATTCTGATAGCAGAAGATAATGACAGCAACTATAAACTGTTTGCATCCATATTAAAGGGAGAGTATCAATTGATTCATGCCTGGAATGGACAAGAGGCAGTAGAAATATTCAAAAAGTATAATCCGCAAATTATATTAATGGACATCAATATGCCCGTCATGGATGGCTACGAAGCAACCAAAGAAATCCGGAAATACTCGGCTAAAGTCCCTATCATTGCCATTACCGCCTTTGCCTATGCTTCAGATGAGCAGAAAGTGATAGAGAGTGGATTCGACGGTTATATGCCTAAGCCTATTAATGCACACCAACTGAAAGCCCAATTGATGGACATCATGCAAAAACGCATCATCCTGCTATAAAACGAAAATCAATAATTTAGCCACACTTTGAAAGCGGCTATTTTATCTTTACTGACTATGATTTTATCTTTGAAGGGAGGTAAGACGTGCACAACGACCTTACCCAGAAAATAAGGTTCGATACGCTGAATAGCATCCACGGAAACGAGTGTCTGGCGATTGGTCCGAAAGAACACATCCGGATCCAATTGTTCGCAAAGTTTATCCAATGAAAAATCCAAAACATATTCTTTATTATTCCTGGTAACTACAAAAGTGAGTTTGTTCTCTGAATAGAAATAAGAGACATCACTCACTGCCAACGTAAAAAGTTTATTACCGGAAGAAATAAGAAAACGAGTACGATATCTTTTATTTTCTATTCCCGGAAGCCTTTGAATATCAGACAAACTCTCCAACACTTCCAATAAACGGTTCTCCCGATTAAAATCATGAATATATTTTTCCGTCAGATTCTCGAAACGCTCAATAGTCTGCAATAAGCGTTCCTGATGAATCGGTTTCAACAAATAATCAATGCTATTCACGGTAAAAGCACGAACAGCATATTCGTCGTAAGCGGTGGTAAAAACAATCATACTATCCGGGCGAGCCTGTTCAATCAACATAAATGAGTTGCCATCTGTCAACTGAATGTCCAGAAACAGGAGTTCCGGATGAGAATTTGTGCGAAACCATTCAACGGATTCTTCAATAGTACCGGGTAGAATCATCACCTCCCAATCCGGACGAAGTGACTGTATCATCTCATGTAACAAACGTGCTGCCGGCACTTCATCTTCTATAATAGCAACTTTTATTTTATTCATGGAAATAAGGGAGTTTTTACGATAAATTTATCCGTTTTATTTTCTATCACAATATCCCGATTGCAAAGGAGTTTGTAACGGGCAGAAAGGTTCTTCAAACCCATCCCCGAAACTACTCCGCATTTTTTAGTTCGAATCGGATTACTAATTATCAAGGCCGGAGGTTCTTCTACACTACACAATTCAATAACCATCGGTTTTCCCGAATGAATAACATTGTGTTTGATAACATTCTCTACCAATAATTGAAGTGTCAAAGGTGGCATCTTCATCTCCTCACATTTATCTGAAATATAGTTGTGAACATGAATGCAATTGCCTAATCGAACTTGATGAAGGAAGATATATGAATCAAGAAAACCTAGTTCATCTTTCAGCGTCACCAAGCGCTGCTTCTGACATTGAAGAATATAACGATACACATCAGAAAGATGTTGTGTGAACAATTCCGCATTTTTAGGATTATATCGGATTTCAGAAATCAATGTATTCAGACTATTGAACAAGAAATGCGGATTCAACTGATTTTGAAGAGCTGTATAGCGTGCTATATTATTTTCTTCTTGCAAAGTGGCCGCCTGCTTCTGTAATTTAAGCGAGTGTTGCATAGATCGGTTAGCAAGCAGTAAGCCTAAAATCACTAACTCCACTAGCCAGACTACTATCAATATACGCCACCCTCCATTGGGAAAGACAAAAGGATGTGATGCACCAACCAAAAGTTTGGCAGTCACTAGCAGTCCATAATTAAGCAAAAAAAACATCACCATCACCATTGTATAAATAAGAATCAACTTCCTGCGACGATAAATATTCACTGAATACTGATTGTCAACCCAGGTAGTCAGATGAACAGTAGAATATCCCAGTAAATTGAATGCGATAATGAAGAACAGAAACATCCCTAAAGAATATAATGCATCTAACACATTATCAGAAAGTTCTACATAGTTGGCCAGTAAAAAGAAAGAAAAGACGCCTAATCCTGAAAACAGCGTACTATATAGTATATGGTTTAGTTTTATATCCATAAGATTCTTTTTACACAAAGTTACTGCTTTTTACCGATAATCATAACTATGAAGCGCTTTTATTAATTCCGAATAATAGCCTTGTGCGGATGCTTTCGCTTCTACATAGTTCACTTGCGAAGTTTGCCGGTAAGTTTGCGCGTCAATCACTTCCACTACAGAAACTTTGCCCTCATTATAGCGTTCCACCGCTTTTGCTTCATTTTCTTCTGCTTTGGCAAGCGAACTTCCACTCAAGCGCACCCGCTCGATAGCCCGTAACAAGGCTTTACGTGCCACGCTAATTTCCAATTCCACTTGGTCCACTATCTTGTTCAGGTTATCTTCCGCCATCCCTACTCGAAAGGAAGCAGCCCGCTTTTCGCTTTTTCGTTTTCCCCACTCAAAAATGGGTACGGACACTTTTGCATAAACTGCATAATTCGGATCTAAATCTTTCCGGAAGTTGTATCCGGGAGACGAATAACTCCCATCTATTCCTACATAAAATTGAGGTTTAAATCGCGAATCATTCAGCCTTTTTGTACTTTCAGCAATACGAATCCTGTCATAAGCTATTTGAATTTCAGGACGATCCGTACCGGTAGATACCCAAATAGAATCATCGACCACTACCAGCGGTATCTGTTCATCCAACTCCGTCGAGAACTCCAAATCAACACCAATTATAGAATTTAATGCCATCCGTCCCGTTTCTAAATTACTCTGTGCCTGAAGCAACTGATATTCTGCTTCATTCAGTTTCACTTCCGCCATCAATAAGTCTTGCGGATCAGCAAAACCGACCTCTACCCTCTCTTTAATTGTCTTGACCAAAGAGGCGATCGAATTGCGAAAATCTTCAGCTACATCGACTATTTCCCGACGAGCTACGGCGCTCCAATATTGAACATCCGTTTGATAACAAACAGCATCATTCAGCACTTTCACCTGATTACCCGCCAAAGATTGTTGATGTTGCGCCATACGGATAGACTCCAGCACATACCCTCCCGTATATACCGGCTGAAGAATGGAAAGAGAAGCTCCATACTTAAACTGCTGTCCTTCCACAGTCTTCGATAATCCTAAGGAAGGCACATCCAAAGACAATTCCAATGGGTTTCCGGTATACTGGAAGTTGGCTGCACCGGAAAGTTTGGGTTTCAAATCCGCACGTGCTGATTTTTCGACTTCCACACTGGCAGCAATATTCTTTTCGGCTGCCTTCAAATCATGATTATAATCTAATGCCATCGTCCGATATTTCTCCAACAATACGCTTTGTTGCCCTAAAACCGGCAAAGCCCCAAAAGCGAAACAACTGAACAACAGGCTGAATATATTTTTTTTCATCTTTATTTTCCTTTTACTTTATAGAACATAGAATATAAGGCAGGCGTAACGAACAACGTCAGCCCCGTAGCAAAAGTCAGTCCGAAAATAATGGTGGCGGCCATACCTCCAAAAGCAACATCAAACAATAGAGGTACCATACCGAAAATAGTAGTGGTGGCCGCCATCAAGACCGGTCGGGTTCTGGAGACGGTAGCTTCAATGATAGAAGTATATAAATCAACACCGCTTCGGTGCTGGACATTAATCTCATCAATCAATACAATTACATTCTTTATAATCATTCCGAGTAATCCCAGCCAACCAGCTATAGGAAAAAATCCAAAATCAAATCCCGTCAACAACATTCCGACTGCAATTCCTATCAGCGACAAAGGCAAAATGCAAATAATAATCACCGGCTCACGGAAATTGCCAAACAGTGCTACCAAAATAACCACTAGCGCAAGAAATGCCAGCGGAAAATATTTCGCGATAGCCTGCATCGCTTCACCCTGATCCTTATATTGAGCATCCCAAAAGAAAGTATACCCTTCCGGAAGCTGAATTTCTTCAATCTCTTTCCGTATCTCACCATGCACTTCCGCCATAGTATACCCCGGTTTCACACCACACATAGCTGCCATAGACAGTTGACGATTGTAGGTTCTTATTTGCGGAAATTCCCATGTCGTTTCTATTTTTTCGGTCACTTGCGAAAGCGGAGCCGACTTCTCGCCGTTCCAACTCGAAAAATCTCCTAACGCATTAGCATCCGTAATATCTACACATCCCGATTTCAACAGTACAGGAACTTTCTTTTCATCGTCCCGATAAATGCCGACAGGCAATCCGTCATTAATAGATTTGACAGACTCCATCATGGAAGCTTTCGTAATTCCCAATGCTCCGGCCTTCACCGGATCATACACCGGACGAATCACCATCGACATATTCCCCCACTCATTGCGGGCATCTGCGACTTTAGGATTTCGTCGCATAACCTCAATGGCCTGACCAACCAACGAATCGAGTACAGCCGGGTCCGGTCCCAAGAAACGGGCTTCAATAACAGCTTCCGTCAGCGGACTCAACTCAAACTTATTCACTTTTATCAAAGGATCAGGATATTTCAACGAAATGGAATCCTGTAAACGGGCATGTAACTGGCGAGATAGCTTTGATGTCTTACACTTCACCAATATTTGTGCATAATTGGATTGAGGCCCAAAAGAAACATTCGACAGATAATAGCGTGGCGGAGTTCTTCCAACATAAGTTGATACCATCTCCGTCTCCGATTGCTCCCGGATATATGTTGCCATGTCCATTGCCTGCCGGTCGGTCTCGTCAATCTGTGTTCCTTCGGGCAGCCACATATCCAAAGTGAAATATTGCTTGTCCAATGCAGGAACAAATACTTTCGGAATAAACTTAAAACTCCAGGCCGACAACACTAGCATCACAACCATACAACCGATTGTTGCATACCGATAACGAATCACCCATCTCAATGCACCGCGAAACTTGTCGTAATATTTACCTGCAAAAAGAGCTGCCTTTAGTTCGTTGGGTCTAGGCCGACGGACAAACTCCTGAATGAAAAAAGGAGTCTGCGTCAACGCAAAAACCCAACTGAACATCAGCGAAACGCCGATAACTACAACTAAGGATGACAGTAATTCGCCGGTGATATGTGGCGAATAATATATAGGTAAAAAAGTTAGAATCGCAATGATAGTTGCCGCTAACAGTGGCAACGCAGTTGAAGAGCAGGCCCGCATAATAGCCACTCGTTTACGCATGCCCCGCTGCATATTGACTAATGCTGAATCGGACACAACAATCGCGTTATCCACCAACATTCCCATTGCAATAATAATGGCAGCCAACGACATACGCTGCAAAGCTATTCCTTGCGTCAGCATCACAATCAACGTTGCAAAAATAGAGAATACCAAGCCACTGCCTATCAGAATTCCATTTTTGAATCCGATAAAAAATAACAGAATAGCGACGACCGTCACCACAGAGATAATCAGATTCAGGATAAACCCTTGATTTGCCACTGCCGATTCATAACCTTGATCATAAATCGTCTGCAACTCAAATCCGTCAGGCATTGTTTCTGCAAACTGTTCAATCTTATCCTTCACAGCTTCTGCCATATCTACCACATTTCCTGTTGGCACAGTAGATATGGCAATGCCTACCGCAGGATTTCCATCAATACGCATTTTATTACTGGAAGGCGACTGATAACTTTCTTTGATCTCCGCAATATCTGCCAACCGGAAATGTTCTCCTGTACGCGATACGATTGTCATATTCCTTATATCATCCAAAGAATAGAAATTTCCGGTTGATTCAATCCGTATCCTGTTCACACCGGCATCGATTCCTCCGGCATCTACAACTCTGTTTTGCGCATCAAAAGCCCGGGAAATATCCATTGTAGTAATCCCGCTTTGTGCCATAACGGAAGGAGTGAGTATCACATCAATCGTCGGGGGTTGTACTCCATAAATCTCGACCTTTGCTACATCCTTTACTTTAAGCAATTCATTTTTAATAAGTTTGGCCTGTTCCTCCAACTCACGATAAGAATATCCTTCCCCTGTCAGTCCATAGAAAACACCCAGCACATCACCAAAATCATCATTCACAACAGACGGCCCCGCTCCTGCCGGCAGTTTCGACTGTACATCGTTCACCTTCCGCCGAAGTTTATCCCACAGCTGCTGCATTTCGTCCGCACGAATTTCCTTTTTCACATAAACCGTTATCTTGGAAAGCCCTGCTCTGTTTTCTGTTTTCAGATAATATAATTCACCCAAAGACTGTATCGATTCTTCCAATACATCAGTCACCTGCGACTGCACTTCAGAAGGAGAAGCACCCGAATAAGGAGTCAACACCAATGCTTGTTTTATAGTAAATGGAGCATCTTCCAGTTTACCCATCTTGACATAAGCAAGCAGTCCTCCTCCCAACACCAATATCAACAGCAGAATAGTCACCGACCGCTTCTGCAAGAAATATTTTATAAATTTCATACGTTCAAACTTACTTTTGAGCAGTGATGGAGGTCTCTTGTTGCTGCGATATGACATCTACCGACATACCTTCCGAAAGGAAACGCAGTTTGCTGACAGCAATCATTTCTCCCACCTGCAATCCACTTTTCACTTCGACCTTCCCATTCGGAAGCAATGCTCCCATAACAATTTTCCGTTTCGATACTTTCCCGGTGCTCTTGTCCACAGTCCACACATAATCGCCATCAACAGGACGATGGTTAAGAGCAGTCTGCGGTATAACAATCATGGACGCCACAGATGAAGACGGAGAGCCGAACTGTACTTTTCCGGACATTCCTGCCGGCCACTTGCTCTCTTTATTCGGCAATAAAGCTGTCATCAGAAAAGAAAGGTTATTTCGGGTCGTACTTTTGGATATTTCTACGACTTTTGCCGGATATATGGTATCCGGACAAGCATCAAACCGAATCCCAACTTCTTTGATTCTATGGGCTTGAAGCGCAATATCCTGTGTGACATATGCTTCTATCTTCAATTGAGTGATATCAATAAAGGAAATAACAGGTTGGGTTGCTTTCACATCCTGATATTTCTCAATATATACTTCTCCGACATATCCGGCAAAAGGTGCAATCAACTTTGTATCATATAATTCATTCGTTGCTGTTTCAAAAGCTGTTTTGGCAGAAGTATAATCCGCACATGCCTTTTCATAAGCACTGGCTGATAAATTACTTTTCTCATACAACACTTTTATTCGTTCAAATTCCGCTTTCGCCTGATTATAAATTGCCTCTGCCTGCTCTTTGCGAATACGAAAATCACGAGAGTCTATTTCAGCAATAATATCTCCACGATGATAAAAATTTCCGGCATATACTTCAAAACGGTCAATGGGTCCACCTACCCGAAAAGAAAGTTCCGTTTCTTTGAATGGTTTCGAGATAAACGAAAACTCACGCTCCGCAGAAGGAAGCGATATTTCCACCTCCGCCACTTTGATTCGTACCGGCTCATCCATTTTCTTTTCTCCTGCGTCACATGACGCAAGCAGACAGCTAAAGAACATGTACATTAAAAATTTAGTCGTTGTCATTCTATTCTTAAATTAGTTATATTATCAACGGTACGAAAATAATGGAAAAGGTAGAAAACACTCATCTTTAAGTTTCCAAAGCGGAAAAAGAAGGGACTCAAACGGAAAAATAAAAGATGAAAATTTGAGCCTTTCATACTACTTATGTGTTTCCTTACTATCTTTGCAGTTCGAACAAATAGTACTACTTTCATTTATGACTGAAGAAAAAATACATAAAGACCGTCCCGGAAACTGGTGGGCATTGAGCCCGTTACTCGTATTCCTCTGCCTCTATCTGGTGACTTCCATCCTCGTCAACGACTTTTATAAAGTGCCTATCACAGTGGCTTTTCTCATCTCTTCCTGTTATGCCATCGCCATTACACGCGGCTTGAAACTGGACCAGCGTATCTATCAATTCTCGGTAGGAGCTGCCAATAAGAATATCCTCCTGATGATATGGATATTCATTCTTGCCGGAGCTTTTGCTCAAAGTGCAAAGCAAATGGGGGCAATCGATGCCACCGTCAATCTGACACTGCATATTCTTCCGGATAACCTGTTGCTGGCAGGTATCTTTATTGCCGCCTGTTTCATCTCTTTATCCATCGGAACCAGCGTAGGAACTATTGTCGCTCTTACTCCCGTTGCCGTAGGACTGGCAGAAAAGACAGAAATAGCTCTCCCTTTTATGGTAGCTATTGTAATAGGCGGCTCCTTTTTCGGAGACAACCTATCTTTTATCTCCGATACCACCATTGCTTCAACAAAAACCCAGGAATGTGTAATGCGTGATAAATTCCGGGTAAATTCTATGATTGTCATTCCGGCAGCCATCATTGTATTGGGAATTTACATATTTCAGGGACTGTCCATTACTGCTCCCGTCCAAACACAAAACATCGAATGGATAAAAGTTATACCTTATATAATAGTATTAGGAACAGCCATTGCCGGAATGAACGTGATGCTCGTACTCATAATAGGTATATTGACAAGTGGCATCATTGGCATCGCTACCGGCAGCTTCGGAATCTTCGACTGGTTTGGTGCCATGGGAACAGGAATTACAGGAATGGGAGAATTGATTATTATCACTCTACTGGCCGGAGGGATGCTCGAAACAATCCGTTATAACGGTGGTATCGATTTCATTATCCGGAAACTCACCCGCCACGTCAATGGTAAAAGAGGAGCCGAACTAAGCATCGCTGCTCTCGTTAGTATCGCCAATTTATGTACTGCCAACAACACGATTGCCATTATCACAACAGGACCGATTGCCAAAGATATTGCCGTGAAATTCCATCTCGACCGAAGAAAAACAGCCAGTATCCTCGATACTTTCTCCTGCCTGATACAAGGAATTATCCCCTATGGAGCGCAGATGCTAATTGCAGCGGGACTTGCCAGCATCTCCCCTATCAGTATCATCGGAAATCTCTACTATCCATTTACAATGGGAGCATGCGCCCTGCTCGCGATTTTGTTCCGCTATCCGAAACGGTATTCGTAAAAAAGATGCGAAATGTTTGTCAATCAAAAGAAAAGCCGTATCTTTGTGCCCGCTATTACGAGATAATAGCATAATTCAAATCAATCATTAAAAACAATTATTTAAAATGGCAACTAGAATCAGATTGCAGAGACACGGACGTAAAAGTTACGCGTTCTATTCAATTGTAATTGCAGACAGCAGAGCACCACGTGATGGTAAATTTATTGAGAAGATTGGTACTTACAACCCTAACACCAATCCTGCTACAGTAGATTTGAATTTCGACGCTGCATTGGCATGGGTACTGAAAGGTGCACAACCAAGTGACACTGTACGTAACATCCTTTCTCGTGAAGGAGTTTACATGAAGAAACATCTTCTGGGCGGTGTGGCAAAAGGCGCATTCGGAGAAGCAGAAGCAGAAGCTAAATTCGAAGCTTGGAAAAACAACAAACAGTCAGGTTTGGCTACTTTGAAAGCTAAACAAGACGAGGCTAAGAAAGCTGAAGCTAAAGCACGTCTGGAAGCAGAAAAGAAAATCAACGAAGTGAAAGCAAAAGCACTCGCTGAAAAGAAAGCTGCTGAAGCTGCTGAAAAAGCTGCTGCTGAAGCACCTGCAGAAGAAGCTGCCGCAGCTCCGGCTGAAGAAGCTCCTGCAACAGAAGCTGCTGCTGAATAAATTTCAGCAGATTCCGAACAAGAAATTAGGAAAAAGCAATAAATCCTCTCCGGTCTGCCGGAGGGGATTTTTTTATTACTTTCTGCTATAAAACATATCAAATTATTTATTCCATTCAAAATAAAATACCTTTCTTTGCATCAGCATAGTTCAGCATAGTATTATTTATTTTCCGAGCATGAAACGAATTGATAAAAAGGCAACATTCGGACAACAGGCAAGCAAGGTTACGCAACTAGCGGACGCACTTAGCCAAGCGATTTCCAGGAAAGAATTTCTTGAAGGAGATTCTTTGCCTTCCATCAATCAGTTAAGCGCTCAATACGGAGTATCACGTGATACGGTTTTCAAGGCTTTCCTTGATTTACGCGAACGAGGACTGATCGACTCCACTCCCGGCAAAGGATATTATGTGACGAGCCTGGTGACAAATGTCTTATTGCTGCTCGACCAATATACTCCATTCAAAGAAGCTTTATACAATAGTTTCGTCAGACATCTGCCTATTAACTATAAGGTAGACTTATTGTTTCATCAATATAACGAACGGTTGTTCAATACAATCCTCCGGGAATCCATCGGAAAATACAACAAATACATTGTGATGAATTTCGATAACGAGAAACTCAGCACTGTTCTCAATAAAATTAATCCTTCAAGATTATTACTTCTCGATTTCGGCAAATTTGAAAAAGAAAAGTATTCATATATCTGCCAGGATTTTGATGAATCTTTCTATCAGGCATTAAATCAGCTCAAGGAAAGGTTGAAGAACTATCACCAACTCGTTTTTCTGTTTCCCAAAAGCCTGAAACACCCCCAAAGCAGTAAGGTGTATTTTACCCGTTTCTGTCAGGAACAAGGATTCCTCTGTGAAATACAGGAGGATATTGAGAATCTAATCGTACGTAAGGGAGTTGCCTATATCGCCATCAAACAACAAGACGTAGTAAAGGTAGTGAAACAAGGAAGATTGGAAGGGCTGAAATGCGGAAAAGATTTTGGCCTGTTGGCGTACAATGATATTCCTTCCTATGAAGTGATTGATGAAGGAATAACCTCGTTGAGTATTGATTGGGAAATGATGGGAAACGAAGCTGCCAATTTCGTTCTCAATAATGTACCGGTGCAGAAGTTCTTGCCGACGGAAGTAAGACTTCGAAAGTCGCTTTAATTTTTTTTGCGAATATATCAGCACAGTTCAGCACAGATATTAATTAATCCTTTAATATAAAGAAACCATGAAAAAGTATCCTAAAATCGGGATTCGTCCCACAATCGATGGTCGCCAGGGTGGCGTTCGCGAAAGCCTTGAAGAAAAAACAATGAATTTGGCAAAAGCAGTAGCCGAGTTAATAAGCAGCAACCTGAAAAACGGTGATGGCAGTCCGGTGGAATGTGTCATTGCCGATAGCACGATCGGACGCGTAGCCGAAAGTGCAGCTTGCGCAGAGAAGTTTGAAAGAGAAGGGGTCGGCTCTACCATTACCGTCACTTCCTGCTGGTGTTATGGCGCTGAAACGATGGATATGAACCCACATTATCCGAAAGCTGTTTGGGGATTCAATGGCACAGAACGTCCGGGAGCTGTATACCTTGCTGCCGTACTTGCCGGACATGCACAAAAAGGTCTTCCTGCCTTCGGTATCTACGGACACGACGTTCAAGATTTGGACGATAACGCAATCCCTGAAGATGTATCAGAAAAGATTCTTCGCTTTGCACGTGCCGCACAGGCAGTAGCTACGATGAGAGGCAAATCCTACCTGTCAATGGGCAGTGTATCTATGGGTATCGCCGGTTCTATCGTTAATCCTGATTTCTTCCAGGAGTATTTGGGAATGCGTAATGAGTCAATAGACCTCACAGAAATCATCCGCCGAATGGACGAAGGCATCTATGACCACGAAGAATACGCCAAAGCCATGGCCTGGACTGAAAAAAATTGCAAGATAAACGAAGGTGAAGACTTCAAGAACCGTCCTGAAAAGCGTAAAACCCGTGAACAGAAAGACGCTGATTGGGAATTCATTGTAAAGATGACGATTATCATGCGCGACTTGATGACCGGAAATCCCAAATTGAAAGAAATGGGATTCAAGGAAGAAGCCTTGGGACACAATGCCATTGCAGCCGGTTTCCAGGGACAACGCCAATGGACAGACTTTTATCCTAATGGTGACTATCCGGAAGCTTTACTCAATACTTCTTTTGACTGGAACGGTATCCGTGAAGCATTTGTTGTAGCTACCGAGAACGATGCCTGCAACGGCGTAGCTATGCTGTTCGGACATTTATTGACTAACCGCGCCCAAATATTCTCCGATGTACGTACTTACTGGAGCCCTGAAGCCGTGAAACGTGTAACCGGCAAAGAATTGAGCGGATTGGCAGCAAATGGTATCATCCATCTTATCAATTCCGGCGCAACGACTCTCGACGGTTCCGGCCAATCATTAGACGCAGCAGGCAATCCGGTTATGAAAGAGCCATGGAACCTGACTGACACAGACGTAGAAAACTGCCTGAAAGCAACTACCTGGTATCCGGCAGACCGTGACTACTTCCGTGGTGGCGGCTTCTCTTCAAACTTCCTGTCAAAAGGCGGAATGCCCGTAACCATGATGCGCCTCAACCTGATTAAAGGCCTAGGCCCTGTCCTGCAAATCGCAGAAGGATGGACAGTGGAAATTGATCCGGAAATCCATCAGAAACTCAATATGCGTACAGATCCTACATGGCCTACCACCTGGTTTGTACCCCGCCTGTGTGAAAAACCGGCCTTCAAAGATGTATATTCTGTAATGAATAACTGGGGAGCCAACCATGGAGCCATCAGCTATGGACATATCGGTCAGGACTTAATCACTCTTGCTTCCATGCTCCGCATCCCGGTATGCATGCACAACGTAGAAGACAACGAGATATTCCGTCCGGCAGCCTGGAACGCCTTCGGCATGGACAAAGAAGGATCAGATTACAGAGCTTGTGCAACTTATGGTCCTATCTACAAATAATTTTAATTCAGGCACGGATTATGCGGATTACACTGTTACTTTATGCAATCATACTTCTAAAAACCGTGTAATCCGTGCCTAAAATGATTTTTAAAATACGACTTATCAATTAATAATTTATCTTTGTAATTATGATTACCAACGAACATATAGAACAGTTCATCGAACAAGCACACCGTTATGGGGATGCAAAGTTAATGCTTTGCAGCAGCGGTAACCTTTCCTGGAGAATCGGCGAAGAAGCATTGATTTCCGGTACGGGTTCCTGGGTTCCCACACTTGGCAAAGAAAAAGTCTCTATCTGCCATATTGCCAGCGGTACTCCTACCAACGGTGTAAAGCCTTCTATGGAAAGTACATTCCATTTAGGGATTCTCCGCGAACGTCCGGACGTCAATGTCGTTCTCCACTTCCAATCGGAATATGCCACAGCTGTCTCCTGCATGAAGAACAAACCGACAAACTTCAACGTAACAGCAGAAATTCCCTGCCATGTAGGTTCGGAAATACCTGTGATTCCGTATTATCGTCCCGGCTCACCGGAACTGGCAAAAGCCGTGGTAGAAGCCATGCTAAAGCATAACTCGGTTTTACTGACCAACCACGGGCAAGTGGTATGCGGAAAAGACTTCGATCAAGTATACGAACGGGCTACCTTTTTTGAAATGGCTTGCCGCATCATCGTTCAATCCGGTGGTGATTATTCAGTACTCACACCGACAGAAATTGAAGACCTGGAAATCTACGTATTAGGAAAGAAAAACAACTAGTATCCGGGCAATACCATGAAAGATTCCATTAAACACACTTATTTAGCAGCAGACTTCGGAGGCGGAAGTGGACGGATCATCGCCGGCTTCCTTTGCCATGGCAAACTGGAGTTGGAAGAGGTATACCGCTTTTCCAACCGGCAAGTCAAACTAGGAAATCATATCTACTGGGATTTCCTAGCTCTGTTTGAAGATATGAAAACCGGACTGAAACTGGCTGCACAAAAAGGATATGCCGTAAAGGGTATTGGTATTGACACCTGGGGAGTGGATTTCGGACTGATTGACAAGCATGGAAACCTGTTAGGAAATCCAGTCTGTTATCGGGACGCAAGAACAGAGGGAATACCGGCAGAAGTATTCAAGTTATTGGATGAACGCCAACACTATGCTGACACCGGTATTCAGGCGATGCCCATCAATACGCTGTTTCAACTTTACAGCATGAAACAGCATCAAGATGCGCAGTTGGAAGTTGCCCGGCAACTTTTATTCATGCCCGACCTTTTCAGTTATTTCCTGACAGGAGTAGCCAATAATGAATATTGCATCGCCTCCACCTCCGAATTACTCGATGCCAAATCGCGGAATTGGTCACTGGATACCATACGTGCCTTAGGTCTTCCCGAACATCTGTTCGGCAAAGTTATTCTCCCCGGAACAATCAGAGGAACTCTGAAAGAGGATATTGCCCGTGAAACGGGACTGGGTGCCATAGACGTTATTGCCGTCGGTTCACACGACACAGCCAGTGCTGTCGCTGCTGTTCCTGCCGTAGAAAGTCCTATCGCTTTCCTTAGTTCCGGCACTTGGTCGCTACTGGGAGTGGAAGTGGATGCCCCCATATTGACGGAAGAAGCAAGAAAAGCTCAATTCACCAATGAAGGAGGTATAGACGGCAAAATCCGTTTCCTACAGAATATAACAGGATTATGGATTTTACAACGCTTGATGAGTGAATGGAAAGCATGTGGCGAAGAACAAAATTATGATATAATCCTCCCGCAAGCTGCCGAAGCAAAGATTGTAACCATTATCCCTGTAGATGACGCAACATTCATGAATCCGGAAAATATGGAAAACGCTCTTATTCATTATTGTCGGCATCATGATTTACAAGTGCCTAAAAACAAAGCAGAAACCGTGAGATGTGTACTCCAATCATTAGCTTTCAAATATCGGCAGGCGGTGGAACAGCTCAACCGTTGTCTCCCCTCTCCGATCCGTCAGCTAAACATCATCGGCGGAGGATCACAAAACCAATTACTCAACCAACTGACAGCTGACGAACTCGGTATTCCCGTTTATGCAGGTCCGGTAGAAGCCACTGCAATGGGGAACATTCTGACACAGGCTATGGCTAAAGGAGAAATAGCCAACCTTCGTGAATTGAGAGAGATTGTAACTCACAGCGTTACACCACAAGTATATTACCCTAAAAAATAAAAGCATATGGAAACACCCCAAACCGGTTATCAGGTTCAATCTTACGACGTTCCCGTCAAACGATATTGCCAAACCCTCGATTTACGCGATTCTCCGGAACTGATCGCAGAATATCGAAAAAGACATAGTCAGGCGGAAGCATGGCCAGAAATCCTTGCCGGTATCCGGGAAGTCGGTATTCTGGAAATGGAAATTTATATCTTGGGAACACGACTGTTTATGATTGTCGAAACTCCCCTTGATTTTGACTGGGACACAGCAATGGAGCGCCTGAATACGCTTCCCCGCCAACAGGAGTGGGAAGAATATATGGCCATCTTCCAGCAAGCCGTTCCCGGAATGAGTTCCGCGGAGAAATGGAAACCGATGGAGAGAATGTTCCATTTGTATAACACTTAAAAAAATACCAGAAACAACCATGAAACACCCCAAACAGTCCATCCTCTCGAAAGATGGCATCAGTTATCTTATACCTTTTGTTCTCATTACCTCATGTTTTGCATTATGGGGATTTGCCAATGATATTACCAACCCGATGGTAAAGGCATTCTCCAAGATTTTCCGGATGAGTGCCACCGACGGAGCATTGGTACAGGTTGCCTTCTATGGAGGGTACTTTGCAATGGCTTTCCCGGCTGCCATATTCATCCGCAAATACTCCTACAAAGCTGGTGTTTTGTTAGGACTGGGAATGTATGCTTTCGGAGCATTTTTATTCTTTCCCGCTAAAATGATGGGAGAATATTATCCGTTTTTGATTGCCTATTTCATCCTGACCTGCGGATTGTCCTTCCTCGAGACAAGTTGTAACCCGTATATTCTTTCTATGGGAACAGAAGAAACAGCTACCCGGCGTTTAAACCTTGCACAGTCTTTCAATCCGATGGGATCACTTCTCGGAATGTATGTAGCCATGCAATTTATCCAAGCGAAGTTACATCCGATGTGTACTGAAGACCGCGCATTGCTTAGCGACAACGAATTTCAAGCGATCAAAGAAAGCGATCTTAGCGTCCTGATTGCTCCTTATCTCATTATCGGACTTATCATTGTAGCTATGTTACTCCTGATACGATTCGTAAAAATGCCGAAAAATGGAGATCAGAATCATAGAATAGACTTCTTCCCCACACTGAAACGTATCTTTACCCAAATGCGTTATCGTGAAGGGGTAATTGCACAATTCTTCTACGTAGGTGCGCAAATTATGTGCTGGACTTTCATCATTCAATATGGAACACGCCTGTTCATGTCACAAGGCATGGACGAGAAAAGTGCGGAAGTATTATCACAGCAATATAATATCGTAGCAATGGTGATATTTTGTATCAGCCGTTTCATTTGTACATTCATTCTGCGCTATCTCAACGCAGGTAAATTACTGATGATTCTCGCTATCTTCGGAGGTATTTTCACATTAGGTACCATTTTCTTGCAAAACATTTATGGAATGTATTGCTTAGTAGCTGTATCAGCCTGTATGTCATTGATGTTTCCCACCATTTATGGTATTGCACTGAAAGGTATGGGAGATGATGCTAAGTTTGGAGCTGCGGGATTGATTATGGCCATTCTCGGAGGATCAGTTCTTCCCCCATTACAGGCAAGTATCATCGATATGGAAAAGATAGCCTGGTTACCGGCTGTAAATGTTTCATTCATTCTCCCCTTCATCTGCTTCCTTGTAATCACCGGTTATGGTTACCGTACAGTGAAAAGAAACTGGTAGAATACATATCTAAAAATAGTGACGCCATCCCAACGTGATACCGTCACCATCCCACTCATATAGTGACGCCATCCGGCAGGGATAGCGTCACTATTTTTATTTACCTTTTTTCATAAACAATTTGCTTTTTCTTCGTATCTTAAATTTATTTGCCTACATTTGCTTTGGATTCCCAATAATTTATAAATTCAATGCCCACAAAACAAGACAACATATTACTAGCAAAACAATTCGGAATAATATTCGCTGAGTATTATTCAGTAGTAAAATATTTCGCCTTTATGTTGCTTAAATCCGAAGAAGATGCAGAAGATATTGCCCAAGATGTTTTCACAAAATTATGGACTCAACCCGAGATATGGACAAAAGTTCCCAATTTGAAACCTTATGTCTATACTCTTGCCAAAAGCACTACTCTCAATTTTATCAAACATAAAAAAATAGAATTAGCTTATCAGGAAAAAGTAATAGAGAAAAGCCTAGTAGAAGAACTTTCCCAAACAGAAGATCCTCTTAATGACATATACTACAAAGAAATTCAACTAATCATCAAACTAACCCTCAGTCGTCTTCCCGAACAACGCAGAAAGATTTTTGAGATGAGTAGATTCGAAAATATGAGCAATAATGAAATTGCCGAGAAACTAAACATTTCAGTCCGGACAGTAGAACACCATATCTATTTAACCCTGCTTGAAATGAAAAAAATATCTTTTTTGCTTTTTTTTGCACTTTTCCTTAAGTAGTCCGCCTTAGTTAATTGAGATATTAATGTAACAGCTCTAATTATTATCTCAAAATGAAGAACTATTTTCAAAAAATACTAGCTTTATTTACCGGGAATGACTATCCGGAAGCTACCCGACAGGAGTTCTACCAATGGTTGGTAGATGAAGAACATGTTTCCGAGAAAGACGAAGCATTGCAATATCTGTGGGAAGAAGGATACAAGCAAGGGAAAGCTCCCAATATATATCAATCATATGAACAATTAAGAAAGAATGCGGGTATTCCTTCCGTACGAGAAGAACGGAGAATCCGCCCGATCCATATCTGGCAAATAGCCGCTGCCGTATTCTTTATAGTAGCAGCTTCTTCCATCTATCTTTCTACCATAGGAAAAAAGGTGGAACCCAATTTATTGCAGCAATATATTCCGACAGCAGAGGTACATACTCTCACCTTGCCTGACGGAACCAAAGTACAACTGAACTCACAAAGCACCCTTTTATATCCACAGGAATTTACTGGTAAAGACCGTAGCGTATTTCTAATTGGTGAAGCCAATTTCAAAGTGAAACCGGACAAGAAGCATCCGTTTATCGTCAAGTCGAACGATTTTCAGGTAACAGCACTCGGAACGGAATTTAACGTAGCTGCATACCCCGAGAATCCGATCATAGCGGCAACCTTGATTTCAGGAAGTGTACTCGTTGAATATAATGATTTGAATTCTCAAATGATTCTGAAACCAAACGAGCAATTGGCCTATCATAAACACACCCGACAATACCATCTGGACACTCCCGATATGAATGACATCACAGCCTGGCAACGTGGCGAACTGGTATTCAGAGAAATGAATGTAAAAGAGATTATAACTATATTAGAACGTAAATATCCATATACCTTTGAGTATCGCCTGAAGAATCTGAAAGAAGATAAATATAGCTTCCGTTTTAAAGATAAAGCACCGCTATCCGAAGTAATGGATGTAATAGTAAATGTAGTAGGTCAGATGGATTATAAAATACAAGGTGACCGCTGCTATTTAATCCCCAAATAGAAAAATATCCTGATAACAGGAAGAAACAGATAACAATATTATTAATTTAGTTAACCTTATACGCCCATGCAAAAAAGTATCCGGAACAGAGGGCGAACTCTATCCCGGATATGAAATCAAATTTCTCAATATTAGAGTTCTACTCTATTAATCACCGTGAAATAATTTAGTTTATAACCTAATACTAAGAAAATGCTACAAATTTATGAATTTATAGTAGACCATACAGCAAAGGGAAGAAGTTTTTTACTTTTTTTCTGCTTGTTGCTCATTACAACAAGCTCCTTTGCGCAAACAGATGCCTCAATCACCATTCAAAAGAAAAATATATCTGTCATTGAAGCACTTAAAGAAGTAGAAAAACAATCCGGCCTATCTGTAGGTTACAACGACTCCCAATTAAAGAACAAGCCTGTATTAAATCTTGATCTTAGAGCTGTAACAGTAGAGAACGCCCTTACACAAATTCTCAAAGACAGTGGATTCACTTATGAGTTCAAAGGGAAATATATAATGATTGTTCCTGACAAAAAAACAGAAGTAAATCCAATTAAGAATGTGACTGGAAAAGTTGTTGATGAGAATAATGAACCTCTAATTGGAGTTAATATCAAAGTGGAAGGAAACTCCGAAGGAGCTATCACCGACATAGATGGCAATTTCACAATCGTGGTCCGCCAAGGTAATATATTAAGCTTTACCTATGTGGGATATACATCCAAAACTGTGAGAATAACAGACAAAAACATCTATGCAGTAAAATTAGTAAGCGACACGAAACAACTCAATGAAGTAGTCGTGACTGCCCTCGGTATCAAGCGCGAGCAGAAAGCCTTGAGCTACAATGTGCAACAGGTGAAATCGGATCAACTGACAGAAATTAAAGACGCTAACTTCATCAACAGCCTGAATGGCAAAGTGGCAGGTGTCAATATCAACAGCAGTTCTTCCGGTGTAGGTGGAGCCAGCAAAGTGATAATGCGTGGTACGAAGTCTATTGAGCAATCCAGCAATGCCCTGTATGTGATTGACGGCATCCCGATGTTTAACTTCGGTGGTGGCGGCGGTACGGAAAATGGTTCCCAGGGAGTTACCGAAAGCATTGCCGACATCAACCCGGACGATATTGAAAGCATCTCGGTCTTGACAGGAGCGGCAGCCGCCGCACTATACGGAAGTAACGCTGCCAACGGAGCTATCGTCATTAACACGAAACGGGGTAAAGTAGGCAAAATGCAGGTTTCTGTATCCAGTAACACTGATTTTTCTAAACCATTTGTGATGCCGCGCTTTCAGAACCGTTATGGTACAGGCAGTAAAGGAAAATCGGACGGTTCTTCTACAAATTTGAGTTGGGGACCGTTACTGAACGATGCATCCCGCAGGGGGTACGAACCACGTGACTTTTTCGACACAGGAATGACTTATACCAATTCCGTCACCTTATCGACAGGTACAGAAAAGAACCAGACCTTCTTTTCCGCAGCCGCAGTAAACTCGGAGGGGATTGTACCGAATAACCGCTACAACCGTTTTAATTTTACTTTCCGTAATACTACTTCATTCCTGAATGATAAACTGAAACTGGACATCGGAGCGAGCTATATTATTCAGAATGATCGCAACATGACTAATCAAGGCGCTTACTCAAACCCGATAGTTCCTGTTTACCTGTTTCCGCGTGGAGATGATTTCAACTTGATAAAAGTGTTCGAACGCTGGGACCCGGCCCGCAAGATCAAGACCATGTACTGGCCACAAGGCGAAGGAGACCTGCGTATGCAAAACCCTTATTGGATAGCCTATCGTAATCTACGGATCAACAGTAAGAAGCGTTACATGCTGTCCGCCTCGTTAAGCTACGACATCACGGACTGGCTGAACGTCTCGGGACGTGTCCGGGTAGATAACTCCAATACCAAATATGAGCAAAAGTTGTACGCCAGTTCGAATACTACTCTCACCGAAGGTAGTACCCAGGGATTCTACGCCATTGCCAAGCCGGATGAATCACAGGTGTACGCCGATGTACTGGCAAACATCAATAAACGCTTTGGGGACTACTCACTTGTAGTGAATGTCGGAGCGAGCATCGTGGATAATAAGTATGACGAACTTAGTTATCGCGGACCGATACGTGCCAATGGTATTCCTAATGTGTTTAACGTGTTCGATCTCGACAATACGCAAAAGAAAGCTCGTCAGGATGAATGGGAGGAACAAACTCAATCCATTTTCGCGAGTGCGGAACTAGGCTGGAAAAGTATGCTCTACCTTACGTTGACCGGACGTAATGACTGGGCATCACAACTGGCAAACTCATCTTCCACCTGTTTCTTTTATCCGTCAGTGGGGCTTTCGGTAATCATCTCCGAAATGGTAAAACTACCTTCTGCAATCGATTACCTGAAAATACGCGGTTCATTCAGTTCCGTCGGTATGCCCTACCCACGTAACCTGACCTCACCTACCTTTGAGTACGATGAAACGACACAGACATGGAAACCCAAAACGCATTATCCTATCGGCGACCTCAAACCCGAGCGTACCAATTCATGGGAATTAGGACTGGACATGCGTTTCTTCAAGGACTTCAACCTTGGCGTGTCATGGTATCTGGCTAACACGTTCAACCAGACATTCGACCCGAAAATTTCCGTATCTTCGGGATATACTACCATTTACTTGCAAACAGGTTATGTACGCAATCAAGGAGTCGAGCTCTCTCTTGGTTATGGACACACATGGAAAAAAGACTTCCGCTGGCAAACGAACTTTACGCTTAGCCATAATAAAAACAAAATTATCGAACTGGTAAAGGATTATATACACCCGGAAACCGGTGAGCCTATCAATAAAGACCGGTTGGACGTAGGCGGACTCGGAAAGGCACGGTTCATCCTGAAAACGGGAGGGTCACTCGGTGACCTCTACACTCAAGCCGACCTGAAACGGGATGATAACGGAATGGTGGAAATTTCCCCTGCAGGCGCATTGATAACAGTCAATAATCAACCTGATATCAAGTTGGGAAGCGTCTTCCCCAAGTGTAATCTGGCATGGAGCAATCAATTCTCATGGAAAGGATTTAATGTCAGTGCTCTGTTGACCGCACGTATTGGCGGTATTGTTTATTCTGCCACAGCAGCAGCCATGGATCAATACGGTGTGTCCGAAAGCTCGGCGATTGCCCGGGACAACGGTGGCGTATTGATAAACGGACGTAACAGGGTGGATGCACAGACATGGTTCACCGCCATTGGTTCCCAGCTGGGATTGCCACAATATTATACCTACAGCGCCACCAACGTACGCCTACAGGAAGCAGCTATAGGATATACCCTCCCCCGTAAATGGTTACATGATGTATGTGACATACAGGTGTCCGTTGTAGGACGCAACCTCTGTATGATATATAACAAAGCTCCCTTCGACCCTGAAGCGGTTGCCACAACCGGCAATTATTATCAAGGAATCGACTACTTTATGCTACCGAGTACACGCAATATCGGTTTTAATGTGAAAATAAACTTTTAACGGATAAAAAACAGCTATAATGAAACATACTACATCTATTATAAAGTTGTTCTCACTTGCACTATTTGTTCTTGTCGGAACTGCGTGTATAGACAACTTTGACAAAATAAACCAGAAGGACTATCAGGTGGACAAGGAAGAGTTGGGCCGTGAAGGATACAATGTTGGTGCCAGTCTCAAAGGATTACAGGGATTGGTTATTCCTACGGAGGAGCATCTTTACCAATTTGTCGAAGCACTTGCCGCCGGAGCTTTCTCCGGATATATCGGCTGTACTGTGGAGTGGACAGCCAAATTTGAGACATACAATCCGCCAACAGACTGGCAGGAAGCGCCTTTCTCTGATCTTATCACACGTACTTACCCGTTCTATCGTGACTTGCTCGACGAAACAGAAGATCCGGTCGCATTAGCATTAGGAAAACTACTGCGTGTTACCATCATGCACCGGGTGACAGACATGTATGGGCCTATTCCCTATTCCAAAATCATTTCTAAAACCGGTGAGGTTTCTCTGACCGTACCATACGATTCACAGGAAGAGGTATACAAGCAAATGTTTAAGGAGTTAGACGAAGTGAGTGATGTGCTTAAAGAGAATCTTAATTTAAGTACAGAAGCCTTCCGCAAATTTGATGATGTCTATCAGGGGGATCTCTCCAAATGGCTCAAATTCACAAATTCGCTCAAACTACGTATGGCAATGCGTTTGACATACGTACCGGAGATGAAAGAGGAAGCCCGGCGAATAGCCGAAGAAGCCGTAACCGCTGGCGTCATTACCCAAAATGCAGACAACGCTTTCTTGAAAGTAGAGGAAAATCGTGCAGCAATGGTGTTCAACAACTGGAATGACCAGCGTGTGGGCGGTGATATCATCTCATATATGAACGGTTATAAAGACCCGAGACGGGAGAAAATGTTTACCACAGTAAAGGTTACTGATCAGGAAACATGGATGGAAGTGGATGGATATGCCGGAATACGCATCGGTATTGATGTGCGCACTAAAGATGAAATGATAGGAGCATACAGTAAGCCGATCATCACGAGCACCAGCCCCTATATGTGGATGAACGCTGCAGAGATCACTTTCTTACGTGCCGAGGGTGCTCTATGGGGATGGAATATGGGAGGTGAAGCCAAAGATTTGTATAACCAAGCCATAGCTCTCTCTTTTGAACAATACGGAGTGACGGGTGCAGATACATATACCGCAAATACAACCGATATGCCACAGGCATATGACGACCCCCAATATGAATATACAGATTATGAAGGCCCGCGCAGTACTATCACCATAGCATGGGAAGAAGGGGATAATTATTTTGAACGGAACCTTGAACGTATCATCACCCAAAAGTGGATTGCTAACTTCCCTTTGGGAGTGGAAGCATGGAGCGAATACCGGCGCACGGGATATCCGCATCTGTTACCCGTAATAAAGAACAAAAGCGGTGGTGCCATTGATACCGATCACATGATACGCCGATTATGGTACCCTCCTATCGAGTACTCCGAAAATCTTTCTAATATTAAGCTAGCGACAGGCATGTTAGGAGGCCCTGACAACGGAGGCACACGGTTGTGGTGGGATAAGAAACCTTATGCCAATCCATGAGAAATGAATGAGTATGATTAATACGAATGAAAAATAAGAAAAAATGAAAGCAATAATATATAACATATTTACCTGCACTCTATTACTCTTAGCGTGCGTTCTGTCTACGGCATGTAGTGACTGGAACGAACCGGAACCGGTAGATGTAAACATCAATAGTCCCAAAGATCAGAATCCGGCACTTTGGGCAAACTACATGCAGGTATTGAATGCCTACAAGCAAAGTAAGCATTATATAGCTTATACGCGATTTGACAATTCTCCGAAGAAACCTGTAAATGAAGGAAGTTACCTTCGTTCACTGCCCGACTCATTGGACATTGTTGCCTTATGCAATCCAGACAATATCAGTGATAATGACCGTGAAGACATTCTTCTATTACGTGAAAAGAGTACCCGGGTAATCTATCTTGTAGATTATGCTGCACAGGCAGCTACCTTTACTGATGCCGCAGCTTTGGGAACTTGGCTTGATAAAGCTGTTGCCGCAGCCACAAAATTAAACCTAGATGGTTTTGCCTTTACAGGCGTCCGTCTATATAGCGGGACAGATGCTGAAATGGCAGCCCGTAAAGAGGCCGCACAGCTTATCGTCTCTAAGCTATCCGCTGCAACGGGTGGTGGCAAGTTATTAGTATTTGAAGGTAATCCCGACTTTATAGAGTCTACTGACCTTGAAAAGCTAAACTACATAGTGTTAAATACTGCTGACCTCACTAATGTGAGCGAACTAAATCTATTGATTGCCGGATTGCCGGATAGCAATGTACTGCCTCGTGAGAAAGTTCTATTATCTGCCCGTATAGGCGACCAAATAGTAGACGAAAAGAATGAAAAACAAAGTGTAGTGCCTCTGATGACAGATTGTGTAGCTGCAATGGGGCCACTTGGAGGCCTTGCCATTCACAATATCGGCAGCGATTATTATAGTGCGAATATGAATTATGAAACCACTCGTACGGCTATTCAACAGATGAATCCGTCGAAATAAAAACGTACGATTATGAAAAAGAAATTTATCATATATATACTGTTCCCGCTTCTGATACTAGCGGTTGGAACGACAGCTTGCACCGAAGATACTATTTTGGCGGATGCAGGTAAATTGCCGGATGAAACGACAATGGGAAGTATTGGCAGTACGCTGCGTAGCAATTCGTCCTTCTCCGGAAAAGCAGTTATTGAACTGACGAATGACAGTGAGGATGAAATAGTTGTCGATGAAATATTCTATCAGTTAAGCCGTCCTGCGACAAGCGATGTAAAGGTTACAGTCAAATTAGAAAGCGAGATGAGTATGGAGTTTGAAGCTGAAATAAAGGCAGATAATGCGAAGATTGAAGCTTTTAATGAAAGTATGGTTGCAGCACATTGGAGACAAAAACCCTTGTTAAAATCAGCAGTGTTCCCCAAAGGGAATATAATCTCGGGCGAAGGCGTGCTGACTATACCTGCCGGAAAAGAGAAGTCATCAAGTATCAAACTTACGCTTTCTACACATAATCTGCCTGCAGATTATGATGCTTACGAATTACTCTTTGCCATAGAGCAAACTAATGCGGACGGTGAAACAGAGAAGCAATATCTTAGATACAGAGTCAATACAAGGCAAAAAGCAGGCGATATGACATCTGTAAATGGTTATCCAGTTAGCTTGGATACTCGATTTATTTCTGTGTTCTATCTCAACACCTCCACTTATCAGCCAATACTTGCAGATATTTTTGTATATGAGAGAACAAATAGAGAAACTCGGGAAACTGAAGCATATAGTATGGGGAAGATTGTCAACTTGCGGATAGCAACGGTAGGTTATGATAAAGAATCCGGTCGCGCCATACTAACATTGAATAATGATCTCCGGTACGTATTAGAGAATGCCACTACTTACATTCGACCACTTCAGGATCACGAACGTAAAGTGTGTCTGTGCATTGAAGGTGGTGGTAAAGGTTTAGGTTTCTGCAATATGAATGATGCCCAAATAGCAGATTTTACCAAACAAGTAAAAGATGCAGTAGGGTTTTACCAGTTGGATGGTGTGAACCTTTGGGATGTAGGCAGTGGATATAATAAAGCGGGAATGCCTCCTATGAATACCACCTCATATCCCAAACTTATCAAAAGTTTACGTGACGCAATGCCTGATAAAATGCTGACTTTAGTAGATAAAGACGAGTCTACTGCTTCTTTCTATGATCCTGCTTTATGTGACGGTATAGAAGTGGGAAAATATATTGATTATGCATGGCATGGTTATGTTTCAGAGAAAGAAGAAGTACAAATTATAGAACCGTGGGAAACCGAACACCCATACAGCGACTATGTTCGTAAACCCATAGCAGGATTAACCGCTGAACGATATGGAAGCGTAAATGTACCACTTTATCCCAAGAGTGCAGGTGGGATATTAAATTCCTCAACTAAAAAGGCGATAATGTGGAAAAAAGGGGAAAACCGTAAAAAGAATAATATTATCGTATTTGGTAGTGACATGATTAGTGATGAACAAAATGAATATGAATATGGTATGTTAAATAGATATTTGCACTTCATTAACGCAATAGCAGATGACGGCTTTGACTGGGGTAAAAGTCCACGTCCCCCATTTCTAGAGGGAACAATATTGGGGCCATACAGTTATGAGATAAAAGTAACAAAAGAACATGCTCAATTTAACATCGGTTATCTTTACCTCGCCAAAGATTGGTAAGAATAATGATTGCGATAAATTGAAAGAAAAACATAAAAAGAGAATATTATGAAAACGAAACATATTCATCGAGACATTCCATTATTCGTCTCTTTTGCAGGTTCTGTCATAATCCTACTTCTGTTAGTAGCGGCATGTGACAACAAGGATTATAGTAAAGCGTCTCCTTTTGACAATGCCGTATATATAGATGCGGCAAAAGTGAAGGATGTAGCTAACTTCACATTTAATAATCTCAAACAGACAGGGCAGCAAGAGCTTTCTGCTGTGTTGGCATACCCTGCCGAACAAGATATTGATGTTAATTTTCAGGTAGATCCTTCGTTGATAGGTTATTATAATGCGCGTCTCGGCACCAATTATGCAATGCTGGACACTAAATATTATAAGTTTTCTTCACAACATGTCGTCATCCCCAAAGGAGACGTAAACTCGGAAGTCGTAACGATCGGTTTCTCCGACCTCACGGATTTGGACATTGACACTAATTTCCTGCTACCTGTCACTATTCAGCAAGCGTCAGGAGGTATGGGATTATTGAAGGGATCAAAAACTATTTGTTACATAGTACGTCGTTCCAGCGCCATTACTACAGCAGTGAGCCTTTCAAACAACTACTTTGAAGTTCCCGGATTCGAAAAAGACAGCCCTACGGCTAATGTGGTAAATGGGCTAACACAACTAACCTTCGAAGCCATTATCCGGGTAAATAGATTCGATCCTAAAAATGAGATCTCAACTATAATGGGTATAGAGCAATACTGTTTGTTCCGTTTGGGCGATTCAGGATTCCCCAAACAACAATTGCAGTTTGCCGCCAACGAGATTAAATTCCCAAAGGCAGACGAAGGAAAATTGTTGCAACCAAGCGAATGGTATCATGTAGCCGTGACTTATGACACCGAAGCAAAGACTGCCGCTATCTACGTGGATGGCAAACTGCAGAGTACTATTGAGGACTACGGAACTGGTGAGCCCATTAATTTGGGCAAGCAAACCCAAGGAAAGGACTTTATGTTTAAAATAGGACACTCCTATGGTGAGCCAGAGGATATGACTCGTCAATTAGATGGTGAAATCTGCGAAGTACGAATATGGAACGTGATACGTTCACAAGAAGAAATTTACAAAAATATGTATGATGTCGATCCTCAAACTACAGGTTTAAAAGCCTATTGGAAGTTTAATGAAGGCAAAGGGGATATAGCGAAAGACTATACAGAAAACGGTAATGATGCAAAAGCATACGCTAAAGCTATTTGGCCGGAAGGCATTGAAGTGACACAGAAAAATAAGGAATAATAACGACCTAAAATTTCAATCTAAAACGCTGCCACATTTTTACTCCTGCTTTAAGTTACATAAAAGGGAATACTAAAATGTGACAGCGTTAATAATCAACTCTCTACTATGGAATAATTTAAATTGCCCCTGATGAATTTGCCAAATATGCACAGATTCATTCACTGAAAATATAAAGTCAAAGAGTAGCCATTATCTAAAAAAAAGTCGTAGCTTTGCAATAACCTAAAAATTAAATTGATATGGAACAACAAGACAAATATATACGCTTTGACTGGGCTGTGAAAAGGCTTCTCCGCCAAAAGGCAAATTTCGGCGTACTGGAAGGTTTCTTGACTGTCCTCTTAGGAGAAAACGTGAAAATCATAGAGATATTGGAAAGTGAGAGTAACCAACAAACAATCGATGATAAATTCAACCGGGTAGACATTAAAGCCAAAAACAGTAAGGATGAAATTATCATTGTAGAGATCCAAAACACACGGGAGCTCTATTATCTGGAACGTATCTTGTATGGAGTGGCAAAAGCGATCACAGAACATATCTCTTTAGGTGAACGCTACTACGCAGTGAAAAAAATATACTCCATCAGTATTCTGTACTTTGACATCGGCAAGGGAGAAGATTATTTGTATCATGGACAAAACAACTTCATCGGAGTGCACACAGGAGATAGGCTGGAAGTGACTACCAAAGAAAAAGATGCTATCGTCCATAAGGTTCCAGCAGAAATCTTTCCGGAATATTTTCTAATTCGTGTGAATGAATTCGATAAAGTGGCTGTCACCCCATTGGAAGAATGGATTGAGTACCTGAAAACCGGTTGTATTCGCCCCGACACAAAAGCTCCCGGTTTGGAAGAAGCACGCAGGAAACTTATTTATTACAATATGTCTAAAGAAGAACAGCATGCCTACGACGAGCACCTCAGTGCCATCATGATACAAAATGATGTATTAGATGGAGCAAAACTGGAAGGACGCATGGAGGGGCGCATGGAAGGACGTATGGAAGGACGTATGGAAGAACGGCTCGAAATTGCCAGCAATCTGAAATCACAGGGAGTAGACATAACAGCTATCCAAAAGGCTACCGGACTTTCATCGGAAGAAATTCAAAAGTTATAAATAACCAGATATTACACAATAATGCATATAATCTAGAGTCGCATAAGAAAATCATGCGACTCTTTTTTTATCCCCATTGAAGATATTACAATCCGATATTGATAATTCTTCAATCAGAAATAGAGATATCAAATAAAAAAAGGCACTATAAAATATTTTGTGTAAATGGAAATACGGGATTCAAGTTTGAGTCTCGTATTTTTTATTTTATACATT